>JAQBZS010000404.1 GCA_027622115.1 Planctomycetota bacterium
GCGGCTAGGACTGGGGTCGGGTGGTGACTGAAGGTTGATTCTGGTTGATCGAGCCCTCAACAAGGTTATGCTCACAAGCGGCGTGTTGGGGTTTCATTCACGAATTGATTCCGGGCTGCCCTCATGATCTGCATTTCCGTGACGCCCACTTCGAGACAATTGGCCAAAGTCGACCTGCTGAATGCGTCACGGCAGGGTGACTTGATCGAAGTGTGCTTGGATCACCTCGCCAAGGAACCCGATATCGCCGACATGATCAGCGGGATCAGCAAGCCCATCCTGATTTCGTGCCGACGTCCGGTGGATGGTGGGGCATGGAAAGGCACCGAAGACCAGCGGATGCAACTCCTGCGGCAAGCCATCATCGCCGGGCCGGAGTACATCGAACTGGACTTGGACATTGCCGACAAGATCCCCCGATTCGGCAGCGTCAAACGAGTCGTCAGTTACACGTGCCTGGATCACGCACTCGGCAATGTGGATACGGTATTCGATCGCGCGAAAGATGCGAAAGCGGATGTCGTGAAATTCACGTGGCCCACTCCAAACCTCGAGTCGGCCTGGCCGCTGTTGGCTGCGGTGACCAAAAAGCGAGACCTACCTGTCGTCGGGTTGGGAATGGATCGCGCCGGACTGACGTTTTCGTTGCTTGGTCAAAAGTTCGGATCGCCTTGGGTCTACGCCGCGTTGGAACAGGGCATGGAAGCCCATCCCGGCCAGGCCACCGTGTGGGAACTGAATGACACCTACAGTTTGAGCGAGATCAATCCGCAAACGCGGTTCATCGGCGTGGTCGGCATGGGAGACGTCGAGCGGTCGATTGTGAAGTCGCTGAACGCAGCTTTCCGAATCACGGAATTGAACGTCCGCTGTCTGCCGATCCAACTGCAAAAGTCCGACAAGCTCGGCAAGATGCTCGACATTCTCAAGATCAACGGCTTGATCGTAACTCCGCAGGCTGGCGTGTATCTTGGCGGGTTGGCGTCCAAACTGGAGGACGTGGCTCGGAACAGCGGGTTTGTCGATCTGCTGCTTCGCAAAAACGAAGAATGGAATGGCTACAACACTCTCTGGCGCTGCTGTTTGAAATCGCTGGAAAAGACGATCGGCGTGAGCAAGGCCGGCGAGCACCCGCTGGATCGGCGAAACGTGTTGCTGATTGGTTCGGACAACATGGTGACCGCGTTGGCCTACGGCATTCAGGCCCGCAAAGGTGTGTTGAGCGTCGCCAGCCCGAACGACGACGACGCGCGTCAGACGGCTCAGATGTTCAAAGTGCGACACGTGCCTTGGTCGAATCTCTACAACACGATGTGCGACGTGGCGGTCGTCACCGATCCCAGCGTGAAAGTCGGTTCGGACAACACGCAGCTTTCCGTGTCCTACCTTCGTCCCGGCATGACGGTGATGGACATCGGCAATCTGCCGGGCGATACGAAGTTGTTGGAAGAAGCCCGCGGTCGCGACTGCAAAGTCGTGAATCCGTCCGACGTTTTTGCGGAGCAGGTGGCGGGGTATTTCAAGTCGATCACTGGGAAAGATATGCCGCCCGAAGCGATTTCGCCGGAATAAATTCGACTGGCGGAACCTCTGCGCGCCATGGGCGACGTTGTGCCTCAATCCACCGTACTGCTAGATTCAACCGCTTGGACCTCAAATCACTGGGAGCAATCATGAATTCGAATATCGCCATTACCGCCAATCCTTCCACCGTGCCGTCGCAATGTAAGTTCGTGGTCGACCGACCGATCTGTGACGGCGCGTTCTATTTCGGCAATTCGGAGCGAGCCAAAGGTTCGCAGTTGGCGGAAAGACTGTTTGGGATCACCGGCGTGGACGCGGTGCTCATTGCCGGAACCGACATCACCGTTACGAAAGCCTCCCCAGAAGATTGGCAAACACTCGGGCGCCAAATCGGCGCCGCGATTCGAGCCCACTTCGAATCCGGCGATGAGAGCGTTTCGAACGAATTCCGCATGTCGCTCCCCAGCGAAGACGAGATTCGGGACAAGGTCGAAGTGGTGTTGGAGACCGACATCAACCCGTCGATTGCGTCGCACGGCGGAGTCGTGAATCTGGTGGATGTCCGGGGCAACACGGTGTTCTTGCAAATGGGCGGTGGATGCCAAGGCTGTTCGTCGGCAACGGCAACTCTCAAGTCCGGTGTAGAAGTGGCCATTCGCCGCGCGGTGCCCGGTGTCGGCGAAATCCTGGATCAGACCGATCACGCCGCCGGCCGAAACCCGTACTATGCGACCGCCCGCTAAGAGTTGCTTGGAAACTAAACGGCGCGGATGGTTCGTTAGCCGTTTTGGCGCGAGCCACGGTTCCCGTTCTACGTGGAAAGCGGGGACTTACAGCCCGTTGACATTGAAATAGTAACCCGCAACGTGGTTATAGTGCCTGAATCTGTTGTAGCTGGATTCGCCAGAATTCAGACGTCTTCGTTGTAGCTGGATTCGCCAGAATTCAGGCGTCTTTGTTGTAGCTGGATTCGCCAGAATTCAGACGTCTTCGGTATCCGGTCTGAATTCTGGCGAATCCAGCTACGGGTAAAGCCTCATCTGCCGCTTCGTAGCGGGGGCACCAATTCTGAGTTTGCGAGTCGTTTTCATCTTTTCATTTCAAAGTCGACCGCAGGGACGCGGCGACCAGTTCACTCCGTGGGGACGAGCCGCGACTTCGGTTGGCTCGGCTTTGACTTCAGGCCCACCGTGTTAACGGCGATCACTTGGTAGATGTGTGCCTGCTTTGGCTGAGCCGACGCGTCCGTGAATTGCATCAGTACAAGCGGTTGCGTGGGTGTGTCGCTGTACTGCAAGTTTTGGAAGATCGGACGGCCGAAACGATTCTTACCTTGCTCAGGCACGGTGGCCAGAACTTTCCCGTCGCGCTGGATAATGAAGTGAGCCAAGCCACTCTCAAGATCCGCTGTCGACTGCCACGTCAGCGTGGTGCCGTTCAAACGCACGCTGATCGGCGCGGGCGGTGGTGTGGTGTCGGTGACGTTCGTGTCCTTGACGTATTGCATCCAACTGCGAGCGATCAATTCATTCGGCAACCACGCGGCCTGCATCGGATCACCTTCGAAGTCCGTGGCCGACACGGCTTTGAAGCCAGTGGGACTCGCCAGCCAAGCATTGCCCGTGGGCATGGCCTTCAATGCCTCGCCGTTTGAGCTTGGAAGACGGAGACCGAGGCACGTGTCCAACCAGGGAATGGCGAGGTATCGTTGATTGCCACACTCGTGCGCTGTCAGTGGATCAACGGCCACGCCGATGAGTCCGCCCTTGCCGCGCATGCCGTGGAAGAAGATTTCGTTCGCTGGCCAGACGCCAGCGAATCGGCCGTCCTTGACCGTCACTCCTTCTTTCGTGCCTGGATTGCACATGACGGGCACTCGCAATGCCGCAGGCGGAATCTGATGCGGCTTGATCAGCGGCCGCGCTGGGTTGGGTTCGAGCAGTGGCACGCCCGAACGTAGCCAGGCGGCTGCGACTCGATCTGGATGCAGCAGCACCATGCCGCCGGCCCAATGGCCTCCGCCGCTGTGTCCCCACAAGGCCCACGGCACTTGGGCCAACTCGGGATGTCCGGACATCTTGCCGAGGTCGACCAGGCACTTCTGAAACGCGGCATCCGATCCGTTACGAGGGTCGCACCACATCTGGCAGTCGGCGGCTTGCGGTTGCTCGTACGCAGGAGCCAGCAGGGCGCAAGCGTGTTTCTTGGCCAACGCCTGCCAATGCAAGTCGAACGCACCGGTCAGACCGGACTTGCACGAGCCCTCGCCGCATCCATGCTGATGCACGACGACGCCACGCAGCGTCTTGACGTGGCTGGGGATCCAGACGGTGTAGTTGACTCCGAAGCTCAGCTCGCCGGGCTTCGTCGACGGCTCGTATCGCACGCGGTAATACGGAGGCTCGGCATCGGGAAAGACGTCATAGGAAGACTTCTGAGCAAAGGCCGTCGTCGTCAAGGCGAGTAGCAACAGTGCTCGACCGCAAAACGAAACCATGTGGCGCAACATGAGACGTAATCCTGGTTTGAGTCCGCTTGGAGAATAGAGATTGACCGTCGTCTTGAACCGTATGATGGAAGTGGCCTACTGAATCTTCGTATTTGTGTAAATGCGTTGCCTAGTAAGAACCCGTTATCGCATCGCTCACCAGCGTCATTCGGGCTCGCGCGAGCCGAGATTCACGGTGAGCGGCTTGTCACTCTTCACCGTCGTGGACTTGATCCCGCTGAGCGTTTTCATCGCTCCATCTTGTTCACCGACTTTGATCGTGTATGTGCCGTTCCGGAAGACTTTCGGGCGAAATGTCGTTCCGCGGATTCGCAACGTGTATTCGATTTGCCGTGTCGCTTCGTCGATGACTTGAACCACCGGGTTTTTCGGTCCTTCGATCCGCAATTCCGGTAACCACGCCACGGCCTCGCGAGCGTAGTTGGACTGCATCTCAATGCGTTTGGGCCATCCGGGGAATTGATCGCCGGGTTTGGGATTTGCGGCGTCAAACAGCAGGCGCCAACATTCCAGTGTCATCTCGCCGGTGGACTTGTGGAACCGCACGATGCCGTAGCCCGACGACTTGTCGTGTAGTAATTCGAGCACCGGGCGTCGATTTTTCTTGGCCGGATTGCCGATGCCGTGGACCGTGATGTAGTTCTGGAACGCGTCGCGATATTCGCCTGTGTTGTCGAGTTTCGGATTCTTTCGATTCTGCACGGTTCGGCCTTCCGCGTCCGGCAACCAAGACCGTGGATACCCGGCCGCGATCGACGGCACGCAGAACGAATAGCCCGCGTCGTTCCACGAATCGATCCCGTGATGCACGATCGACGGCAAGTGTTGGTCGCCGGCAAAATGCAGCGCGAAGCCTCGCCGCATCGCGTCTAGGGCCTTGTTTCGGCCGGTTTGCGGCCAACCGTTGGAATCCAAGTCGGCATAGATGAATTCTTGGTTGCCGCCGTGATAGTTCGCCAAATTGCAGAAGATCGTGGCCGACAATGCGCACTTTGCGTCCGCGCCGCGCCAATCCGCCGCCCACGTGTTCAGAAATTTGAGCTGCCGATCGCCGAGCAGTTTGAGACCCGGTTTGTCCAACAGCGAGACGTCGTACTTCGCATCCTTCATGTGATCGGGGCGACCCTTCCACGTGTTGACCTTGTGCTCCGGCCCCGACTTGAATTGGCGATCCGCAATGACCGCAAAGCTGACTCGACCGTACAACAACTCGCCGTGAAACACGGACATCCCTTGCGCAATCGGCTGAGGATCGATCGAGTCCGGATGATGCGACGACAGCGTGCGATGCACCGCATTCACAAAGTCCACATGCTGCGCGTAACCGCCCGCGGCGTGATTCGCGATGCCCTTGCAGTCGATGCCGCCCGCGCCCCAAATGTTGCCCTGATAGACGTCATGGTCGTCGGCGATGGCAATGGTGACTCGGTCCCGCATGAGGTCGCGGAACGCCCAACCCCACAACCAAATCTTGCGCAGATAATTGTTCACGGATCGGCGGACATCACCCGGAGGCGTGCGCACAATCCCGTAGCCGCCGACGTCCTCGTAAATTTGATCGCCCGAGAAAAACAAGACGTCCGGGTTGTGGATCGCCACGTTGCCCGCAAGTTTCTCGTTGGGAAACGCCGTGGCCTTGTTGCCCGTGAATCCCGCAACCACCAGATCGCGGTCCAGCGGTTGCTTGCGGATTTGGCCGGCAAAGTAGTCCGTTTGGACTTTGCCCGTCTTGTTCGTCGATTCGTACTTCAAGCGATACGGCACGTCCGCCGTCGAATTCCACTGCGGCACACGCATAGTGGCGGTGCGAGACAACCCATCGATTTTCGCCCGCGCGACGTCCTTCCACATATCGCCTTCTTTGGTTTGCAACGAAACGAACTGGCTTTCGTCGTCGCCGATGGGCGGCATTTGTGCGGTCATTTTCAGAACGTTGCCGTCCTTACTTTTCGAATCGCTCAGCGTATGCATGGCATACAAGATGGGCCCGAACGCTTGATCCGGATGTTCCGAAACTTTGTCGCCGTTGATGCTCCAATCCGCGAACCAGAACCGAGCCTGTGCGGGCGGCTGTTTCACTTTTGCCGGACGAACACCCGCCGCGCCGAAGTTGTTCACAATTGCGATATTGCCGACAAGTTCGGCGACGGGAACATGCGTTGAAATCGTGAGAAGTTGGCCTGTTCCATCGCTCGGCTGAACACTCAATGAAATCTGGTAACCTTTGGCTTGTGGAACCGCGGCGAGCGACAGCGTCAAATCGTCAAACGTCAGGCCGTCGAATTTCTTGCGAACTTTGCCCAGCACCAGCTCGCCATTCGTGGAGATCCCGGCATCGAACCCCGTGCGTGCGCTGATCAGGCTGCTGCGATAGTCGCCCAATTCGCTGCGAATCCCCACGCGAAACCCAGCCGAACCGTGTGCCTTCGCGTCCGTCAACCGCCCGATGCGGACCTTCATGTCGAACGAGCCCTCCTGTTGGCTTATTCGCCGGGTCAACACATGGACGTTGCGATCGGGGCCGGGAGTGATGCATTCGATGCGGCCATTGTTGATTCGCCAGTCTTCCATTGGGTTGGCCCAGTATTCCGCACCGAGCCACACGCGATCGTGCTGCGAATTCCAATCGCTGCGGAATTCACCGGCCAGTCCGGACCCGGACATCAGACCAACGGTCATGACCACGCAGCCGAAGACTT
>JAQBZS010000405.1 GCA_027622115.1 Planctomycetota bacterium
ATACCACTTCGATCCGACCGCCCGTCTCCACAAACTTGCGGTACAGCAACTTGGCCTTCGCTCGCTCGAAGCCTTTCAATTGCTGCCCAAGCCACCGCTAACAACCGTTCGCATCACAATCTCGCGGGCCGAAACTTCGTGGTTGTTCGTTAGGAACAACGTCGGTTGCTCGCGGCCCAAACCGTCCACCGCGATCTGCCGCAAGTCGTCCGGGCAACCGCTCAACGACACGCACTCTTCCACGTAACGGACTTGCTTGTGACGCCGTTTCGGAATGTCGATCACGGCACTCGCCCGCCGGTCGAGAACGCAGTCGCTTGAGCACGGCCGAGCCTTGCCGCCGGATCGTCACGAACGACACGCCTTTTGGCCAGCGGCAGGAAGAGGAATAGGCGACTCGGGTTCTGAGCTGCAACGGATTGGAGACGGTGAGCGTCAATTCTCGGCGTGGTGCTCGTGACGAAAGTCGTAAACCATCTGCCTCAGGGTGCTGTACTGAAAGCCGAATTCCTGGGCGACATCTTTCTGTGTTCGTCCCTCGATGAAGACGGCTCTCAGGGCTTCGTACTGTCGGTGGAATGGGTTTGTCGGCTTTTCGTTTCCCCACGCGGAAATCGGCATTCAATCCGCAGCCGTCGATGAGATGGGCGTCGTCAAACGACTGTCGTATTGCCCGAAACGACCGCCGGTCGAGTACGCCGACGCTAGCTCCTGCAGACGAGACAACTCGCTCGCGTCCGCCCACGCTACCCAGCGACCCTTCCATTTGCGTCCTCGTAACCAGCCGCGACGAAGCCAATCTCGAAGACGCGATTCACTCAGCCCCACGGACAACGACAGGCGGCTCAGCTCCCACTCGCAGTCGCGCAACCCCTCGCTCGCCAGGCGAGTCCACAGGTGACGGATTTGGCTCGCCGTCAACTCACCGCCGCGAGAGTCGCGGAAACCCGACGCACTCAGCTCGCTCGCGATCGAACACGCCGTGTGACCGCTCGAACGCAGTTTGCCGATCCGGGCCAACAGCTCGCCGTAATCCCGAAGCTGCGAGTAAGTCCCCACCGGTCGAACCAACGCGTGGGGGCTCGCGAAGCCACCCGCCCAGTGCAGCGTCACATCAACGTGCTCGCTGTCGTCCACCACTCGAACCACCACCCGGTCCACCACGCTGCGGATGAGTTCCGAACGCTCTTGGTGAGTCATTTCCGAGCAAGCCCACAGCCCCGGCACGTCCGCAGCCAATTGCCGGATCGCCTCGCACTCCGCCACGCTCGGTGCCGACGGGCCGTGGCCTTGGCGGAAACGAGCCAGCTCTTCTTCTTCGACTTGCAACGCATCCAACGCCGTGTTCCAACGAGCTTCAAGCGTGCGGGCCACCTGACGGTTTTCCGGTTCGACCAGGTCGTATTGACGCTCTGCCCGCTGGCACTCGTACCGCGCCCGTTCCACTCGCCCGAGCCGATGCTGCTCGAGCCGCAGCCGTTCCTGTTCGACGTTCGCGGCCGCTTGCAGACTCGCCTCCAGACCGGCCGGCGAGATGGCCCGCAGCACCTCGACCGCGACCAATTCGTCCAGCAACCGCGCGGGCAGGCCGTGGCACGATTCCACCAATCCCGCGCGCTCCAGGCGGGAACAGTGGTAGTACGCGTTGGCCTGGTTTCGACCTGTGTACGCCACTTGCAATCGACGCCCGCAACGACCGCACACGACCAGCCCGCTCAGCCAAGCCGCTCCCTTCGACGCCGTTCCCGGACTGTTGGGGCCGCGGGCGTTGGAGGCCATGCGGCGACGGTTCTCGCGGTATTCGTCGAGCGTGATATACGCCGGGAGTTTGTCCGGCAGGAACACGTCCCATTCGTCTTCCGGCCGAGGCGACGACGACGGCGGCGCGATGTCCACAGCGTGGTTGCTCGCGTCCTGGTGCGCGTCCTGGTGCGCGTCCTGATGCGCGTCCTGATGCGCGTCCTGATGCGCGTCCTGATGCGCGTCCTGATGCGCGTCCTGATGCGCATCCTGATGCGAGTTCTGGTGCGAGTTCTTGCTCGCGAGCGCAGAACCTTTGCTCTTGGCCGCTCGCTGTCCCGAGACGTACACGCCGGCATAGATCGGGTGCCGCAAGATCTTGCTGACGGTTGACTGAGTCGCGACTCGCCACTGGAGTTCGCCGCGATGTCGTCCAGTGTGCGGCCGCACTGGCAAGCGGACCTCGTGCTCGCGCAAGTAGCGATACACGCCGCCCGCCGTGCCGAGTTCGTCGAACTTTTCGAACAGCAGCCGCAACGTGGCTTGGGCTTGTTCGTCGGGATCAAGTTCGACGTGATTGTCCGGCCGCCGGAGGTAGCCGGTGGGGACGGCGATGAACAGTTCGGCTCGCTCGGCCTTGTTGCGTCGGCCTTGCTGCATGCGGCTTCGCATCACGTGGATCTCCATTTCGTTCATGAGGCTTTTGACGCGAAGGATCAGGCGGTCGTTGAAGTCGCGGGGATCGTAGACGCCATCCTGGTCGGCGAGGCCCGTGCCTGACTGTTCACAGAGATGATAGAGCAGGGCCCACTCGTCGTATCGCCTGACGAGCCGGCTGATTTCGAGCCCGAGCACGATGCCGACATTGCCGCATTTGACCTCGGCCAGCAGTCGTTGAAAGCCGGGCCGTTCGGCGTCCGAGGTGGCACTTTTCCCGAGGTCTTGATCAATGACGATGACGCGGTTGCTGGCCCATCCCCAGGCGATGGGCCATTGCTTCATGGCGTACTGCCTCTGGGTGGATTCGCGGTGGTCGAGAACCTGTTGCTGCGAGGACTGCCGCACATAAACGACGGCCAGCCGTTGCCGCATGCCGTCCGAAACTTTGCGTCCCGCGCCCGGTATCGAGCGGATCAGGTGAGACTCATCGGACCAGCGATGTGATTCGCCGGGCGCGCCGGAACCATCAAGCGGCGAGGTCATCCCCGCACATTCGCCGATCAGATGACCGTCGTCCCCGTCATTTTGAGCGTTGTCGTGTTGAGCATGGCTGTGTTGAGCGCTGGCGTGTTGAGCGTTGGTGTCTGGCGAATCTCCAAGATCGATGGTTGGGTTGGCGTCGGTGTCGAGATTGGCGTTGGGTTCTCGCGCGTCTGGTTGATTAATGCCGAGGTTGGGTTCTCGCGAATCGACGTGATTGATTGGGTTGTTGTTAAGGAGCGTCATGCGTCACCTCCTTGCTTCGAGGCGACTTTGCAATCCTGCCGAGCACGCGCGCGAGCGTCTGCACTGCAATTTTCCGGCAGCTCAGGGGCAGCGCATTCCATTGCAGCGGCGGAGTCTTGGATTCGCGCGGGGGGGTGCAAGAGTTTTTGTTTGTCGTTGCACGGTCGAGTTCCTCCATGAACACGAGAGAGAGTTTGAATGGCAGCCGACATTCTCATCAAAGCCGCCCACGCAATTCTTACATCCTGCTCGCCCGATCGACAACGCGTGTCTTTGTCGGTATTGCTTTCACGAAATCTGAAAGACGTAAACCCGACCCCGGAAAGTGACAAACTCGAACTAAGGCACGAGCGACCAATGGGACTCAGTAGCACGGGACCATTGTCCCGTGACCGCTCGGGACAATGGTCCCAAGCTACGTTTGAGTCGTAAGGTTTGCGTTTGCGATTTGACTGAGTCGCATGGAACCCACGCGTTGGATTCAACGGTGTGCTTGCTCGGTCAAGACGCGTGCAAGTTACCTCAGATGAGTTCATCAATCACGCTGCCGTGATCCACGGCGGCAATCGGTCGCCCGGCGTGATTCAGGAAATGCGCGTTCGGATCCACGCCCAGCACGCGAAAGATCGTGTGGTGGATATCGCCCGGTCGTAAAGGGCGATCTTGCGGGACTTCGCCCAAACGGTTGGTCGAACCGACAACCTGCCCGCCGCGAATCCCGCCGCCGCCCATCAACACCGACAGAGCGTTGCCCCAGTGATCGCGGCCCGGTGTTCCCTGGCTCAGCGGAGGTCCGCCGTTGCCGCCGTCGTTCATTTTCGGCGTGCGTCCAAATTCACCCATCACGATCACCAGCACTTGATCCAGCAGTCCGCGAACAGCCAAGTCGTCAAACAAGGCCGATACGGCTTGATCGACTTTCGGCAAGTGCTGCTCCATCGTGGCTTGGTGGTTCCAATGACTGTCCCAGCCGCCGAAGTGGCACGTGACGAACGTCGTCCCCGCTTCGACCAAGCGTCGCGCCAGCAAGGTGCTTTGACCCCATGTATTTCGGCCGTACTTGTCGCGCAGTCGTGGATCTTCGCTCCCAATGTCGAAGGCGGCACGAGCTTGGCGATTCGTGACCATTTCCAGCGCCTGTTGATCAAAACGATCCATCGCATCGATCATGCCGGATTGGTCGGCTCGGCGTTGCAGTTGGTCGAAGCCGGCTTGCAAGAGGCGTCGGTCTTCCAGGCGACTCAGCGACACGGTTCCGGGAAGGTTGAGGTTTTGGACTTCGAACCGCGGGCTGTTCGGGTCCGATCCAGACTCGAAGGGATCGTGTTGCACACCCAGGTAATTCCCGCCGAAATAACCAGGTCGCAAGCCGATGCTCATGGCGTAGGGCAGTGCCACGCTTGGCGGCATTCCCACACGGCGGGCTCCGCTAAGTTTCGTCGCGACCGAACCAAAGAACGGAAACTTTCCGGCATTCATCGCACCGCTGACGCCGCCATGCCCGGTGAGCATCCAGTGTCCGCCGGTGAAGTGATCGCCCGAGTCATGATGCACGGAGCGGACCAGCGAGAACTTGTCCGCAACTTGAGCCTGCAACGGGAATAACTCGGAAAGCTGCATGCCGTCGACGTTGGTCGAGATCGGTTGCCAGATACCGGCGTACTCGGACGGCGCGTCGGGCTTGGGGTCGTAGGTGTCGTGCTGACTGGGACCGCCGTCCAACCACAGCAGGATCACGGAAGTGTCTTTCGAACCGTTGCCGGCTCGTCGAGCGGTTTCCTTGGCTCGCAAGAGTTGCGGCAGCGAAAGCGTGCCCATCCCGACCATGCCGGTTTGTAGAAAGCTGCGTCGCGAGAATCCGTCGCAATATGTCGATCTGTCGTCCGCTTGAATTCTGAGCATTCGAGGCAACCTGAAATGGATGGCGATCTTCGAAGTTCGCACGACGAGCGATGCGCTGTCGTTCAACGAATCAATCGACTCCGATGTGTTCTGAGTTTAGACGAGGGTCATTTTTCCTCGCAATCTCGCCGTGAGCGAATAATTTGACCGATCGCTGCGACTCTCCGTCCTTGCGACTTTGCGTTATTCTCGCCGCATTGTAGGCCGGAACAAGCTTCGCGCAGTTCCGGCAAGTGTTGATCGCAAATGCCGAAACTGCGCGAAGCTTGTTCCGGTCTACAAATCTGCGGCGTAGTCGGGCTGAATTTGAACGCGACGGGAACAGAAATCCATTCGAAAGACACCATGAGAGACATTCGCATCGCCGCCGTCCAATTCGAGCATCACGACGCGGACCCCGCCTACAATCTCGGTCGCATCCGGGAACTCACTCGGCAAGCCGTGAATCGCAGAGCCGAAATCGTCAGCTTTCACGAATGTTCGATCTCGGCCTACTCCTTCGTGCAGACGTTTTCGAAGCAGGCCCTGCTGGAGATCGCCGAGCCGGTTCCCGATGGCAATAGCATCCGCGAACTGATCAACATTTCGACGGAATTCGGCGTGCCACTGTTGGCGGGATTGTTCGAACGCGATGGTGACGACGTCTTCAATACGTATGTGTGCGTGACGGCGGACGGATTGATTGCCAAATTCCGAAAACTGCATGCGTTCGTAAACGAACATCTTTCGTCCGGTAATGAGTATGTCGTGTTCGATTTACTCGGCTGCAAATGTGGAATCCTAATCTGCTACGACAACAATCTTCCGGAAAACGTCCGCATCACGGCGATGTCCGGAGCCGAGATCATCTTCATGCCGCACGTCACGGGTTGCCTGCCGTCGCTCATGCCAGGCCGCGGCACCGTCGACCCGGCGTTGTGGGCCAATCGAGACCGCGATCCGGCTCGGCTGCGCAAGGAACTGAACGGTCCCAAGGGTCGCGAATGGCTAATGCGGTGGTTGCCCGCGCGCGCCTATGAAAACGGCGTCCATGCCATCTTTACCAACCCCATCGGGCTCGATCACGGCGAAGTGCGCAACGGCAACTCGATGATCCTCGACCCATTCGGCGAGGTCGTTGCCGAATGTCACGAGTTGGGCGACGACGTTGCGGTGGGGTTATGCACGACCGAGAAGATTTCCATTTCGAGCGGCCAACGCTACCTTCGGGCTCGACGTCCGGAACTGTACGGCAAACTGGTCGAGCCCTCGGCGGAGCCGTCGATTACCAAGCCCGGATGGAATGTCAAACGGCCTGAAGACGTATCATGACCACAAAACTCTGTCCATTCTGCGCGGAAGAAATCCAAGACGCCGCCGTGAAGTGCAAGCACTGCGGGTCGATGTTGGGCGAGGCTTCGCGGGGTTTCTTCGGCGGCATTGGCATGACCGAGGACGGAAAACCCAGGGCGCTCGTGCGAGTGCAAGACCGCATGATCGCCGGAGTGTGCGGCGGCTTGGCTCGGTACTTGCAACTCGACGTCAACATGGTGCGGTTGGTGTGTGTGGTGTTGTTGATCGTGACCGCAGGGTGCATGTCGGCATTTGCGCGCAGCCGGATCGCGTCGTGGACGTCAAGTAGGGATAA
>JAQBZS010000406.1 GCA_027622115.1 Planctomycetota bacterium
CACCCGCCATGACGTCTCGTGCGCCGGTCAACGCGCCGCGAGCTTCGATCTCGACGTGAGCGCCGCCCATCGTGCGAACGGCATGTTGGAGTCCGTTTTCGCCCAGCGTGAGTGGCCCCGCATTCTCCACGTAGAAGCCCCCCTGCCCTCCCGCTCCACGCAGCATGCGAACGTTCGTGTCGATCGGGTCGGACGGGATCACACTGGCTTGATCGATGCCGACGCCACGTTGACCTTCCAGCAACGCACTGCCGGCGACAATGTTGTCCAACGAGTCGTTCGCATCGACGATCGCTCCGCCGATGACCGAGACGAGGACGTGACTAGTTACGCTGTTCAGCAAACCTGCCGACACCAAACCCAGACGAGCGTTCCCGGTTCCCTCCACCACCAGCGATTTGCTGATCGAAACGGACTCGGCATAGCTGCCGGATTTGATTTGAACCGTGTCGCCGGCAGCTCCGACATCAACTGCCCCTTGAATCGTGGCAAATCGGTCGATGCCGACGATGCCGCTATCGACCGAAACACCGTTGGCGATTCCGACGAAGTCGTCATCGACAATCAACGTTGTCAGTAACAGGCGTTGCTCCAGTTGCTCAGCAGCGAATCGTTCGCGAATTCGCCGAGTGCTCGCCGGTCACCGACGCGCGCTCGCCCCAAGTCGGCGATGCTTAGTTTGTCGATTAAACTTGAGGAGGCGGAAGGGAATCATCGCTCGATCAACCTGTTGAAAAATGCGACGTGGAGACTGACGAAATTCGCCGGATGCAATCGATTCTGCATTGGAGTCACGAGCCTACGAAACGGGGAATCTGTTGCGTTCTGGCAGCATTCCCAGACCTTCAGCGGTGGCAACGAAATGGTCTGGCCGGACGGTTGTTTCATGTCAGTCGATCTGACACGCGATGCGTCGCTGTCACGTCGCAGGCTGGATGACGGTCGCGCGCAACGCGGTCGGCTCGACTGGTCCGGAAACACCGGTCGTTCCGATTGGGCAGACTTGAAGCGTGCCGGTTGTAGCCGCCGCGCGACCTAGAGCAGTCATTCCCGATTGCTCCGGTACGGACCTGCGAAAGTGGTCGTTCTGATTCAACCGACAATGACGGGAATCCGATCTAGACCTCGGGAAGCGACTGAGACGGGCAGCGATTTTGAGCCGATCTGCGCGTTCTTCGTGCGTCGAGCCGACGACTACCGTGCGGTTCGACGCGTCGCTCTTGAAGGAATGCGATTGTCGCGACACAAAGGTGAATCGTCATGAAGAAATGGATGAGTGCGTTGTTTGTTGTGCTCTGCGGGTGCGGGTTCACCTCGCAGTCGGGGCGAGCTCAGGAATGCCGTTCGGAGTCTCGTTCAGAAGCGTGCGGCGCGACGCAAGAGTGCGGTCAGCGCACGATGCTCGACGCTTGGTTGAATGGCGATTCGGTTCTGGCCGAATGGCGAAAAATGGAATTGGGCGGGACAGTTTGGAATGTGGGCGGCGAGGGTCGTTATCGATACATGGACGAAGCCGATCGACTTCGCCCCGGCGGCCCCGGTCGCAGCACTTACGATTTGTGGCGGCTGACGGCTTTCATGGAAGGCAAGTTTGGTGACGCTGCGACGGTGCATGTCGAGGCGATCGACGCTTCGATTTTCAATCAGGACTTGCCGATCACTGGCATCGATCAGAATCGAGCGGACTTGCTGCAGTATTGGATCGACGTTTCCCTCGGCGACGTTGGCGACGGAACAGTGCGAGCCAAAGTCGGCCGACAATTGTTGCTCTATGGCACGCAGCGGTTGATCTCGCCACTGGGTTGGGGCAACACGTTTCGCAACTTCGAAGGAGCGAAGCTGTACTACGAATCCGACGATTGGAACGTCGACGCCTTTTGGGTGAAGCCGGTCAACGGGGCGTCGGGCAACGTCTTCCGTCCGATGAGTTTTGATCATGCGGATGCGAGCCGCGATTTCATGGGCGTGTATTCGACCTACAAGGGAATCACGAATTCAGTCGTCGATTTCTATTGGTTGCTGTTGGATGAAGACGACGATAACCCGACGTTGATCGACGGCCAACGACACACGCTGGGGATGAGATATGCCGGCTCCAGGCCAGTTGAGAATGACTGTGGTGCCGTGCTGCGGACGTGGGCGTGGGAATTGGACGCGGCCTATCAAACTGGTCGCAACGAGTCCTTCCGCGCGTCGGTCGCCGAGGACATCGAAGCCGGGTTCCTATCGGCGATCGTCGGTCACACGTGGAACGAACAGCCCTGGACGCCAACGCTCAAGGGACTTTTCTGGTGGGGTTCCGGCGACGACAGTCCCGGCGACGGCACGAACAACACGGTCAACACGTTGTTCCCTCTTGGGCACGCCTATTGGGGTTTGATCGACAACCACAACGGTTCGAACTTGATCAACTATTCCGCACAGTTGGTCGTCAAACCGCACGAGAAACTCTCTATGCAGGCGGCCTACCACCTGTTCTTCAAGGACTCAGTGAGCGATCCCATCTTCAACCTCGCGGGAGCTGGGTTTCAGGGGCCGATGCCGTCCCGCTCAAAGAACATTGGAACCGAGTTGGATCTGGTCGCCACGTACACCGTCTCGAAGAGCCTCTCAGTCGAGGCCGGATACTTGTGGTACTGGTACGGAAAAGCCGTGACCTCCGACCCTGCTCTGAACCGAGACAATGCGTCTCAGTTCTATTTGATGATCACACAGCAGTTCTAGGCTGAAAGTCTCAGCAACTTGGTTGAAGGGTACGTGTTCGCGGAAGGCGAGTACTTACGTTGCAGGAGCAGAAAGCGCGAACGGCCCGAGGGTTGAGTTTGCGATCCGGCGGTACGTCGTTGGCGATTGTCCGAGCTCTGGCTCCGGTGTCTGTGACAAAGTCAGACGACCCGCTGCATGCTGGTCTGCTTTCTCGTATCGTGCTCGCAGACTACACTTCGCGGCTTTCAGAATCACTTAGAGAGTATTCGTTCGTGGATGAAGCAATTCGCAAGGCTGGCGTGCTGATTGAAGCGATGTCGTGGATACGGCGGTTTCGAGACAAGTATGTCGTGATCAAACTGGGCGGCAGCGCGCTCGAGAATCCTGAATCCGTGCGCTCGTTTCTAACCGACGTGCTGTTCCTGGAAACCGTCGGAATGCGGCCCGTTCTCATTCATGGTGGCGGCAAGGAGATCACGGACGCGATGTCCAAGTCGGGCATCGAACCTCGCTGGGTTCACGGACGCCGCTATACCGACGCCCCGACTTTGGAAATTGCCGCGAACGTACTGGCTGGCGACATTTCGAGCCGGCTGGTCGAACAGTTGCGCGAACTCGGCGGTAACGCGGTTCGGTTGAGCTTCATGGACGCGGCGAATTGTCTGATCGGCGAGAAGCTTACTCTGCAAGAAGCGGACGGGACGGAGATCGACCTGGGCTTGGTCGGGCACGTTACTGGCATTCGCGAGTCGTTGATTGAAGAGGCGACTCTGGCAGGGCGGATTCCCGTGATTCCGTGCTTGGCGGAAACGATCGATGGTCAGTTGCTCAACGTCAACGGCGACACGGCCGCTGCTGCCGTCGCTCGATTCCTGCGAGCTGAGAAACTCGTTTTCGTCAGCGACGTGCCGGGTATCCTGACGGATCGCCATGATCCGACCACGTTGATTTCGCATTTGAAGGTCGCTCAATGCCGAGCGTTGATTGCCGACGGAACGGTTGCAGCAGGGATGGTGCCGAAGGTCGAAGCCGCTTTGGAAGCGATCGAATCTGGAGTCGGCAAGCTGCACATCGTCGATGGACGCATACCGCATTCTGTGTTATTGGAAATCTATTCAAACCTAGGAATCGGCACGGAAATCGTTGCGGGTTGACGCGCAGAGATTCACGTCGCCGCTCCGAAACCTGCCATCTCGCAAGCCGTCACCCATTCCACGCCAAGGGAAAGACCCGAAACAAGTTCCGTAGCGAAACTCGCCAAGAGTTTCGCTCACCCGCGATTCCGAGAGTCTTGGCGACTTTCGCACCTATGAAATCGGGAGTTTGTTGCGGGCCAATTCCTAACGTAAATCAACTCGAACCTGAAACGTGAAAGCACTGTCCGTCGTCTTTTCGTCGCTCGCCCGGTAACGAGCGTTCCGAGTTCCTCGTCAGTGCAACATTTGCCACTAGAAAAAAGAAAATCAGAGGCCCCTATCGTGGACTCAGCAGCCACAAGATCAAGTCAAGATACGATCGCCCAGTTCGACAAGTACGTGATCCCGAATTACACGCGTTATCCCGTCAGCTTGGTGCGCGGGGAAGGGAGTCACGTTTGGGATGCCGAGGGCAAACGCTATTTGGACTTCTTCCCCGGTTGGGGCTGCAGCATCTTGGGGCATTGTCCGCCCAAAGTCGTCAAGGCAATTCAGGACCAGGCGACGAAGCTGATCCACCTGCCAAACACTTGGTACATCGAGTCGCAAGGTGAGTTTGCGGAGATGTTGTGCTCACGAAGTTTCGGCAAGGCGTTCTTTTGCAACAGCGGTGCGGAAGCCAACGAAGGCGCGATCAAGTTGGCTCGTCTGCACGGTATGAAAGACAACAAGAACCGCTACAAGATCATTACGTTTGAAAACGGTTTTCATGGTCGGACGTTGGCAACGACGACGGCCACTGCTCAACCCAAGTATCACGAGGGGCTTGGTCCGTTGATGGCTGGCTTCGTGTATTCGCCTTGGGGAGACCTCGACGCGGTGGCCAATCTGATCGATCACGAGACCGCCGCGATCCTGATCGAACCCATCCAAGGCGAGGGCGGGGTTAACGTGCCTGCCGATGGCTATCTCGCCGGGTTGCGAAAAATCGCGGACGACAACGGGTGCCTGCTGATCTTCGACGAAGTCCAAACCGGGATGGCACGCACCGGAACGTGGTTCGGATATCAGCAATGGGACGTGCAGCCGGACATCTTGACGATGGCCAAGGGACTCTGTGCAGGTGTCGCTGCTGGAGCGTTTATTTGCACCGACAAGCTCGCTCCCGACTTGCGACCCGGCATGCATGCCAGCACGTTCGGCGGCAACCCTTTGGCCATGGCCGCTGGCGTCGCGACGATGAAAACGATCGAAGAAGAGGGTCTGCTCGACAACATCGGCGCGCGAGCGGCTCAGTTTCGCGGCCGCTTCGAAGCCCTGGCCAAAGAACTATCGATCATCACGCAAGTCCGAGTGCGCGGCATGATGATCGGTGTCGAACTGTCGATCGCGTCGTTGCCCGTTGTCGGCAAGTGCATGGCACGAGGAGCACTCGTCAACGCCACGCACGGCAATGTGGTTCGACTTCTGCCTGCCATCAACATCACCGCCAAACAGGTCGATGAAGGCTGCGACATCGTCGCCGAAGTGCTCCGCGAAATGGCGGACGAAGCTGGCTGACGCGGATCCAATATGGCATAGTCATGGTCTCGGCAATAATTGCCCGAGTCGTGGCTGTGCCGCATGAGTTGAATCTCAATCCAACTAGCCCAGATTTCTCACTCGCGTTAGCGCAATAGAAAACAGAAGAGCTCTCAACCCGCTCGCAATCATGAGTCGCCAGACTTCGACGAGTTAGGTTTTTGTCGAACATTGATTGCCATTTCGTGTTCGACTTCGCGAGTCGGACGCGAATCGCTCTGCAAAGAAAGTTGTCTCCAATGCAACATCTAAGAACACTTTTTGATCTTCAACCCGAGGATGTATTGGCCATCCTCGACAGATCGACCGAACTCAAAAACCTGGACGCCAACGGCCAGCGACCCAACATTCTCGAAAACCGCTTGCTCACGCAAATCTACGATAAGCCCTCGCTGCGTACTCGGCTAAGTTTCAACGCTGCGATGATCCACTTGGGCGGCCAAAGCGAATTTTTTACCGCAAGCGAGGCTGGATTCGACGGACGTGAATCCCTGCCCGACATCGCGCGAGTTGTTAGTTCGATCTCAGACGCGGTCGTCTTGCGGACGTTTTCACAAAAGCGAGTCGATGAATTCGCTGCGGTCTCGCAATGCCCTGTCATCAACGGATTGTCGGACGAATTTCATCCGTGCCAGGCGTTGACCGACTTCCTCACCATTCGAGAAGAACTCGGCGGGTTTACTGGCCAGCATCTGGTCTACGTGGGCGACGGCAACAACGTGGCTGCGTCGCTTGCCATCGTCGCCGCGATGTTGGGAGTCTCGATGACGGTT
Source organism: Planctomycetota bacterium (assembly GCA_027622115.1). GTDB lineage: Bacteria > Planctomycetota > Planctomycetia > Planctomycetales > Planctomycetaceae > JAQBZS01. Next base: position 6,197 of record JAQBZS010000406.1, read on the forward strand.
GCCTGCCCGACAGGTTTTGAAATTTGCGAAGAGGTCCTGGCAGCGATCGGGCAACGGTACTCGAAGTTCAGCTTTCGCCAGACCAACGACATCGCCAACGCCGTCAAAGACGCAACGATCATCTACACGGACGTGTGGGCGAGCATGGGGCAAGAAGGCGAAGCGGAAGTGCGACGAAAAGTCTTCGCCGGTTACCAAGTCAACGAAGAGCTGATGTCAAAGGCGCCGTCGGCTTGCCGATTCATGCACGACCTGCCCGCTCGACGCGGCCTGGAAGTCACCGACGGCGTAATGGACGGCCCGCAAAGCATCGTCTTCCAACAAGCCGAAAACCGCATGCACCTTGCGAAGGGGCTTTTGGCATGGCTTATTGTTCGTTCGTCGTGACAAGGAATCGGGATGGACACTGTTTACATTGAGACATCCATCGTCAGTAATGTCGCGGCGTGGCCAAGCCGCGATATCGAAACCGCTGCCTTGCAACAACAGGTCCGCGTCAAATCTTGTCGATGAGA
>JAQBZS010000407.1 GCA_027622115.1 Planctomycetota bacterium
TCAGACATTTCATACCACGCATCCCATTCTCCCGTATAAAAAGACTTGATCCGACGGAATCCGTCCCGTGAATCCGCGGTCGTACCGGCGTCGGACGTGACCGGCTTGACCCTTCCCGAACGAGCCGGGATTCCCGCGATTTCAGTACTCACTTCTCATCGCAATCGTCGGTGCCTCGCGGCACAGACAGCTGCTCGCACGACACAGTAGCAACTCACGAGTTGGACCAATCAACGTCCCCACGTTTTCAAATGTTGAAGCACTCGGGCTTCCGCATTTGGGATCCGTGAGGCGATCCATTCGCTCATTGGCCCAGGGCTGCGACCCTGCTGAATTTGTGCCAAATATCCCAACAGAGCCCGGCGAGACTGCACAGATTCGTGCAGCATGAAATGCACCCAACCCCATGAGTCTCGATAATCTCGTTGGCCCATATCGCCGAGGTCGTTCTTGTTTTCCAGCCGCGCCAAGCTGGGCCGCCAGCCGAAGCGAAGCGCCCACCGCAAACTGGAAAGATGACTGTGTCCGGCGACTCGCCGATTCGGCGACACTTCAAAGTATTCCGCCAGACCTTCGTCCAACCAAAGTGGGAGAAAGGCCAGCGAATTATGCAGCACGGCGTGTGTGGATTCGTGCCGCACATCCGTCTCGAACGACGGGCTCATGTGTGCGTAAACGCGAGCCGCGTCTTCACCTTTGACAAACAACGCCTTCCACTTTGTCCCTTCGGGGACGCGGTCGGCGAGATATTGCACATAGCTTCTGCGCGACGCGAAAAAGTGCAGATGGATCGGAGCCTTACCGACTTTGATGTTGAGCGTCTCTTCGATGTCGTCGGACAATTGGCCGACTTCGCGAACCACGGCAGCCGCATCATCGAGACGAAATTCGGAGCGAATCTGCAACGATCCGACAACGCGATAATCGACCCAGTCGCCGGCAGCCCGCAGCGATGCCACGGCGATCAGCATCGTCAGAGCGAACGCTGTCCATTGGAGTAATCGCGGATTGGGCACGAAGCGTGAAATCGTTCGAGCGAACCGCGCGACATCGCATCCTGCGTGAACGCGCAACATCGGCTGGAGAAGTCCGAAGGAGGAGTCGTGAAATGACTTTGAGAGGAGGGCCGGGTTTATAGAAGCGACCGCGAAATCGAGTCAATATGATTTCGGCGTAAACGACCGGCGAATCGCCGAGTTTCATCGTGGTCGCGCGCGGCGGGAATTCGTGCCCGTTTCTCGGCGACGATGATCGCTGTACGATCTAAACATTGCGGCCCACGGTCTGCCGGGAGTACTCGCTCACGAACAAGGACGGCTTCGCATTCAGAACGATGGGTGTTGGCGCCAATGCCCTGGTTTGTCGAGCCATGTTCTGAATGTCGAGCAAATTAAGTAACGGGCATTGAATTAGAGGATTTCAAGGATGCTCCTGTCAGCAGACGACGCCAAACTTTTCTTCAGGTTGCACCGCTCGTTGATGTGCTTTGTGAATGATCGCCTTCAAATCATTCCCGACATCGACGGTCCCGTTCAGTTTTCAGCACTGTGCTCACTGTCACCGACGCGGCGGCGGCGGCACGGCGGCGTTTGACATTCAACAACACTTGTCGCCAATTCGCGCGACGACAATCATTCCAGTTGCCGTTGTATCCTTCCAGCACCGATCCCCCGTCAGTCCAAATCGCTTTGCCGAAAAGCCTAACATTCTCAAGGACATCCCATGTTGAAGCTCTGCAAAACCTGCCTCGCGTTCGCCGTCGTGCTGCCATGCCCGGCGCTTGCCCAAGATGCCAAGAAGGCCGATGAAATCTTCAAGGCTCTCGATGTCAATAACGACGGCAAGATTGGTGCCGACGAAGTTCGCCCAGAGCGGAAAGCCGCATTCGAGCGTTTGCTCCGAAGTGGTGACAAGAATCAGGACGGCGTGCTGACTCGCGAGGAATTCGAAGGTGCCTTGAAAAACGACAAACCAGTTGGTGCCAATCCGGTCGGTGGTCGACCTGGTGCCGGTCGACCGGGCGGAGGCGACGTCGGGCAATTCTTCGACTTCTTGGACAAGAACAAGGACGGGAAGTTGACGTTGGCGGAACTTCCGGAGCAGGCCAAATCGCGACTCAAGCCCCTCTTCGAACGGCTTGGCAAGGACGCGATCACCAAAGAAGAGTTTTCGAAATTGCGTCCCGACCAAGCAGGCGGCGCGGGTCGGAATCGACCGATCCCCGTGGACGTCTTGTTCGACCGCTTCGACAAAGACAAGAACGGCAAGATCAAGCTCGCCGAGTTGCCCGAGGATGTTCAGCCACGGCTCAAGCCGTTGTTCGAGAGACTTGGCAAAGATGAAGTGACACGGGAAGAGGTCACCCAATTCGCCCAACGACTGTCCGACCGAAATGCCAACCCGAAACGCCCGCAGAGTCCCGTCGGAGACGCGAAGCCCACGGATCGGCCACGGCAACCACAGGCTGGCGATCGACCGCAAGGCCCAGGTCGATTGCCCGTGATATTTCAAAAGCTGGATGCCAACGGGGACGGCAAGATTTCAGAGCAAGAACTGACGAACGCCGGCAAGTATTTCGCCGAACTGGATCGCAACAAAGACGGGGCAATTGACCCGAGCGAGTTGTTTGGTCCACGACCTCAAGGACGCCCCGGACAGGACCGACCGAATGCAAACCGACCGGGACAGCCTCGCCCAACCGATCGTCCCGAGGGGCAGCCTGGTCGACGTGCCTTCAATCCAGAATCGTTTTTCAAGCAACTGGACCGCAATAATGACGGCAAGCTCAGCCGAGACGAAGCCCCGGACCGCATGAAAGAACGATTCGACCAGATCGATGCCAACAAGGACGGCAGCGTCGATGTGGACGAATTCCGAAAGGCGATCCAATCCCCAGGCTCGAATCCGGGTCGTCGTCCGCAGACAAGCGATCGTCCTCAACGCCCGCGTCGCCCAGAAAAGAACTGATTGCCTTCGTCGCCGTCGGAAATTGCTATGGCCGCATCATTCCATGCTTACCCCGCCCAACATCGAAAGCGGGCGGGGAAGCAGGGAGTTGGCGGTCGACAGCTTGCAAGCCGATAACGGCGCACGCACAATTCATGCGATCGCTAACGAAGATGCCGCGCGCGGAGTCAGCGTGATGAATCCAACGGAAGCTCAAGCCTGGAAAGCCATGTGGCGACTGGTTGCGGAACGCCGCGAGATTGAAGTTTGCGCGATGTCCGGGGACGAATAGGCAAACCAAGTTTCTCGCCTCGTAGCCGGTAAGGCGATCCCACGATTGTGGTTCGTTCAACAACGCAATTGATCGCTACTCCAGCGGTTTCGCCGAATCTCCAGACAAATTGCAATCCTGCAATGTCGCGAAGATGCTTCCACCGAGAAATTCCGCATCCGGTCCGAGCTGCTCCTCCAGGCGAAGTAGCTGGTTGTATTTTGCCAGGCGTTCGCTGCGAGCGACCGAGCCGACTTTCAATTGCCCGGCTCCCGTTGCCACGACCAAATCGGCAATTGTGGTGTCTTCCGTTTCGCCGCTTCGAGCCGACACGACGGGCCAGTAGCCGTTGTCGATCGCCAGCCGCATGGTTTGCAGCGTCTCCCACAGCGTGCCGATTTGGTTCAACTTGATTAGCACGCTGTTGCCGACGCCTCGTTCAATGCCTTCGCGCAAACGGGATTCGTTGGTGACGAATAAATCATCGCCGATCAACTGCACGCGGCGACCAAGCCGTTCGGTCAACAACTTCCAGCCGTCCCAGTCGTCTTCGGCCAGACCGTCTTCGATGCTGAGGATTGGGAACCGGTCGCACCAGGACTCCAATAAATCCGTGACTTCTGCGGACGACAACTGCTGACCGCCGGTTGCCGCCAACCGATAAGCGCCATCCGAAAAGAAATGTGTGCTGGCCACATCCAAACCGATCGCGACGTCGGCGCCGGGAACCAAACCCACGGCTTCGATGGCTCGAACCACGAAACCGAGCGCCTGCTCGTTCGATGCCAGTTTTGGCCCAAAACCGCCTTCGTCGCCCACCAGCAACCCTTCAAAACCGACCGCACTCAGTTCCGTGCCGACCTGCCAATACACCGACACGATCCATTCAAACGCCTGCCGATAACTCGTTGCGCCGACCGGAAGAATCAGATAGTCCTGAAAATCGAGATTCCCGCCGGCGTGCAGTCCACCCGAAATCATGTTGACCATCGGCAACGGCAAACCGGGCTCGAGACCGATGCCCGCCGTGTTGGCGGGCGGGGATTTGCTCGGACGTAGGCGATCCCAAATCTGGGAGAATTGCCGCACGGCCGATATCCCTTTCTCATCGGCGGCGGCATACGCTGCGGCCAGCGACGTGCCGAGAATCGCGTTTGCTCCGAGTCGGCCCTTGTTCGGCGTGCCGTCGAGTTCGCAGAGCCGCGTGTCGAGTCCCTCTTGGTCGTTTGCATCCATGCCTCGGACGGCATCCGCGATTTCGCCGCAAACATTCGCGACCGCCTGTCGCACGCCGGTGCCGCGCAGTCGTTTTGCATCACCATCCCGCAATTCCACGGCTTCGAAGCGGCCGGTACTCGCACCGCTGGGCACGATGGCTCGCGAGGGCTTGCCGCCCCGACAAGTGATCTCGACTTCCACCGTCGGCTTACCACGGCTGTCAAAAACTTCACGAGCATGGACGCGTTCGATGATCGGCATTGGTTCGAATCTTCTAGTCCTGTTGCTCTTGCCCGAACGCAAGTCGCATTTGGCGGTCTTCGACGGCGTACAATTCCTTGTACAACAGGCTTGGCATGATGTCCTTGGAGTTCTGGTACTTGTCGCTGGCGTACTCCGTCACCGCGCCTTCGATCGTGTGATAGTAGATTTGCAGATCGGCACGTTCGGATAAATTCGCACGGGCTGCACGGCGAACATTTCCAGCGTCCAAAACCCACAAAACCCGACATCCCCGAACCCGGCAGTCACGTGGATGAACAATCCCAAACGTCCCACGGATGAGCGGCCTTCGACCATCGGCACGAGATTGTGCGTCTCCGTGCGTTCCACGGTGCGGGCCAAATACAGTTGATTCGGCTGCAACACGACACCTTCCGCCGGGATGGGATAACGTCGAAATCGATTGGATCGCTTCATGTCCAAGACGATTTCTTCGTAGACCAACAACTCGTCGTGCAGCCGCAGGTTGTAGCTGTTGGGGTTGAGCATCTCTTCGTCGAATGGGTCGATGACGATGTTCTCGCCGAGCTGTGCCTGAATCTCTTTGCCGGTGAGAATCATGTCGTGGGGGCCGTTGAGGAACGGAAAGTCAACCAGAGCCGGAAACGTTACGGCCCGTCGTGATTGGAATCAACGAATGGCTTGTGAAGTCCAACTTCGGTTGTCCAAATCCCCGAGGCTTCTGGGTCGATTTTGCAGTCGTTTCGATGAGTTCCCGGATCGGTTTTCCGGATTCCAAGATGTGGACCGGGCGGCCGGCGTGATCGATGAGCGCGTGGCTCGGATCGATGCCCAGGTGTCCGTACATCGTCGCCAATAGGTCTTGCGGAGTGTAGGGACGCTCCGAGGGATATTCCGATTTACTATTCGTCGAGCCCACGACCTGACCCATCTTCATGCCGCCGCCCGAGACCAGCGCGGTATAGGCTTGTGGCCAATGATTGCGACCGGTCCCTTGCGTGTTGTGGCTCAATCGCGGTGTCCGTCCGAATTCGCCGACGACAACAAGCAACACTTTTCGATCCAGCCCACGATCGTAAACGTCTTCGATCAATGCCGATAACGCCTGATCCATATACGGCAAGCGGACTTGCATATAGTCGGCAAAATGACCGGGACGGCCGGCATTCATGATGTGGTCGTCCCAGTTCGTGAATTCCTGGCCGCTGCGTGGAGTGTTGAACGTGACGGTGATCGCCGCCGTTCCCGCTTCGGCCAACCGCCGCGCCAACAGGCAACTCTGGCCCCAGCTATGACGGCCGTATCGATCGCGAAGCTCGTTCGACTCGCGCGACATCTCAAACGCCTCGCCCAATTTCGGATGATTGAGCATTTCAAAGGCTTGCTTGCGGTATTGATTGATCGCGTCGAACTGGCCGCTCGAATCCAAATCGGTGTGGAATCGATCGACCGTCGGAGTGATGGCGTTTTCCATCGACGTAATCAGTGACGCGAGGCCTGATTCTCCCGGTTCAGATGAAATCCGTCCTTCGCTTACGCTTTGTGATGTTGCTCCCCGCCTCAACCGACCCCGCGTCGGTAGAGCGACGACTGACCAGCTACCGCATCCCGCACACACCGCAAGTTCTCCACCGACCCCCCGCGTCGGTGGAAACACGACTGGCCGGCTTCGCTGATCCGAAACAACAAACGCAGCAGGTCTCTTCCCATTCCACTTCCGCGAGCCTCTTCCGAATCGCTCCCATGTCGTAAGTTCCGAAGATGACCCAACTGACGTCATCCAGGAGTTGCGTCGGAACGTTTTCGGGATATTGGATGGCAAGAGATGTTGCAATCGGCCTTTGACCGAATCGAAATTCTCACTCAGGGAGATTGCTGGCGTTGTGCTTAGCTAAGTTCGAGTTTGTCACTTTCCGGTGTCAGGCTTACGTCTTTCAGATTTGGCGGGTTGTGGACTTTGGTTTCATCAAGCATGTCAACCCGCCAAATCTGAAAGCCGTAAGCCTGACACCCAAGTCCTCAATTCGCG
>JAQBZS010000408.1 GCA_027622115.1 Planctomycetota bacterium
GGGTAAGCGCCGAGTCGCATGGTGCCGCCTTTGTCCGTGATTGCCCGTTGTTCTTCCAAGAGACAGATCACCGGGTGAGTTGTGTCGGCGGAGAATTCGGTGCTGTTGGCATCGTGCAGTTGCAGCACGTTTCTGGCGAATTCAATCACCGCGCATTGCATGCCGAGGCAAATGCCGAAGTACGGAATCTCGCATTCCCGAGCGAATCGCACGGCTTCAATTTTCCCCTCGATTCCACGCATACCGAACCCGCCTGGCACCAAGATTCCGTCCACGCCGCTGAGCAGCAATTCCGGACCCTGCGCGGTGAGTTCCTCGGCCTCGATGCGCTTGATCAACACACGCGTCGATGACGCAAACCCCGCATGATCGAGTGATTCATAGATGGATTTGTAGGCGTCATGGTGCTGGATGTACTTGCCCACGACGGCGATTTGCACTTCGGCTTCGGGGTGACGCGCATCGTGCATCATGCCCCGCCAATCCTGAATATCGAGCCGCCCGCAATCGAGCCCGAGTTTTTCCAGAATCAACTTATCCAGCCCGTGTTCGACCAGGCCGATCGGAACTTCGTAAATCGAGAATTCCTTGTCGACTTCTTCGATGACCGCGTGTTTTTCAACATTGCAAAACAGGGCGATCTTGTCGGTATGCTCGCGCCCCAGCGGTCGTTCGGTCCTGACGATCAGGATGTCGGGCTGGACGCCGATGGCTCGGAGTTGGCCGACGCTGTGCTGCGTGGGTTTCGTTTTGGATTCGCGAGCCGCCTTCAAGTACGGCATCAACGTCAGGTGGATGAACAGACAGTTCTCCTTGCCGATGTCGAGCGGTATTTGCCGGATGGCTTCCAGGAACGGCAGCCCTTCGATATCGCCCACGGTGCCGCCGAGTTCCGTGATGACCACATCGACATCGCTGCCGCCGAGGTCTTGGATCGCCGCCTTGATTTCGTCCGTGATGTGCGGAATCACCTGCACGGTGCCGCCGAGATACTCGCCGCGGCGTTCCTTCTCGATCACGCTCTGGTAGATCTTCCCAGTCGTGTAGTTGGATCGGCGCGTGAGCGGACCATTGGTGAATCGCTCGTAGTGGCCCAAGTCCAGGTCCGTTTCCGACCCGTCGTCCAGGACGTAGACCTCGCCGTGCTGATAGGGGCTCATCGTGCCGGGATCGACGTTGATGTACGGATCGAGCTTCTGCATGCGGACCCGAACTCCGCGGCGTTCCAACAGCATGCCGATCGACGCCGATGTCAGCCCTTTTCCCAGCGAACTGACGACTCCACCCGTGACAAAAATGTGCTTGGTCATTCCATCGCTCTTAGTTGTTGTGGGCGGAATCCGACCGACCCGGAGTATTTGTCATTAGTTATTTATCATTAATCATTTGTCATCGGGGTGCGCGATGGCTTCCAAATGACAAATGACTAATGACAAATAACTAATGACAAATATTACGTTCGAGCCGCCACCAACGGCATGTCGTACGTACGACCCTCGTCGGGATTGGAGTCATCGTCGGCGTTGCCCAGCGCGAGTTGGTACAATTTCCGCCCGCAATCCGTGGGATAGACCGTGTCGATACACGCCTGACACAACGACGATCGCGGCAGATCAACGCAACGCGCGATCGAGGACGTGGGCAAATACCTCAGACTATCCGCGCCGATCGCGTCGGCCATTTCACGCTCGGCCTCGACCGTCATCTCGCCGGCACCAATGAATTTCGGTGCAAATAGCTCGCTGACCGTCGACATGTCGATGCCGTAAAAACACGGCGCGATGATCGGCGGACACGCGACTCGAACGTGGACTTCTTGTGCACCCCCACGCTCGCGGAGTTGCGAAATCAGCACCTTCATTGTGGTGGATCGCACAATCGTGTCCTCGACCAACAACACCCGTTTTCCGGAGAGAACCTCGGGGAGCGGCGTGTACTTGGCGCGGACTTTGTCGGCGCGACTCGTGTTGCCCTCGATAAACGTGCGACCGACGTAACGATTTCGGATCAAGCCTTCGAGACTCGGGACTTTCAGGTGGAACGCCATGCTGTCGGCTGCCGCTTTCGCCGTATCGGGAACCGGGACCACGATCGTGTCCTCGTCCGTCGGCACCGTCTCCAGCCGAGCCAATTCCTCGCCCAGCCGCTTGCGAATCATGTACACGCTGCGGTCGTCCAACGTGCTGCACACGTTGGCAAAGTAAATCCACTCGAAGAAACAATGGGCTCGCTTTGGTTTCGCGGTCGGCAAGAACTGTTTGAATTCCAACTGCCCGTTTTCGATGAAAATGGCCCAGCCCGGTTCAAGGCTCTTGATGTTTTCGCTCGCGAATCCAAGATTGGCCAACGCCACGCTTTCACTCGCCGCAGCGAACAGAGACCCCTCGATCGCGTAGCACAACGGCCGAATTCCCAGCGGATCCCGCGCCACGAACATGTCTCCGTGGGCGTTGAGGAACACAATATTGTAAGCACCGTCGAGTTTGGAACTGACACGGTTGAGCACATCCAGCAGCGTGGCGTTGCGAAGGTCCGAGAGTTCCTGGCTCAGCAAGTGCATCAGGATTTCGGTGTCGGTTTCGCGAGCCAAATGGAAATCGCCGTTCGACAGAATCTCTTGGCAGAGTTCCTGGTAATTCGCCAACTGGCCGTTGAAGGCGAAGCTGAACCACTTGGATTTCTGGATGTGGTGACGTTCAAAGGGCTGGGCGTAGCTCTTGTCGTCCTTGCCGCATGTCGCGTAGCGCACATGTCCAATGGCGGCCGGTCCACCGTATTCGGACATAAGTTGGTTGTACGCATCGCGTTGATTGAGGTGAAACACCTCGGTCACCGATCCCACGTCTTTGTGCGTGTCGATGAGCTGATTGCGTTTGGGGTCGAACGTCGTCATGCCCGCGGCCAACTGGCCGCGATTCTGGATGTCGAGCAACATCCGAGGCATCAATCGCGACGTCAGTTCCGCCCGTTTCGCCGGGAAGAAATCGGTCGGTTGAGCGTTCTTGAGGTGATAAACCGCAGCAATTCCGCACTCGTGAAACAGGTCCGCCATAAGGTGGCCTACACTCCAAAATACGGGGTTTCAAACGGAAAGACTTCAAGCTTGGCATCATAGCCACGCTTGGATGAAGTACAAACGAGTCCATTTGCCGATGTTCAGGACTGACCGAATCCCCGAATTTCTGTCGTCACGACGCGTACAGTCGTTCGAGTTTGTCGGCTTTGATCAAGAATTACGCCGTGACGATCGGGGACTTGGCTCGCGGGTCCGTTTTCGTTCATCGGGATTTGAGCCGCTCGACTACACCCATTGTCGCGTTCTTCAACTTGTCGAAATCTTGCTTCTCCGACGATCGGATTCAAGATTTCCCGACAACGAAGCCACAAAAAAAGCCCGGACGACTCGTGGAGTCGCCGGGCAAACGTCTGCGTGCGGATCGCGTCGCGCTACTTCGTGTCGACCTTCCGTTCGCCGAGCTTGCAGTAGCCACCGTCGCCAGATGGTGGTTGGGCCTGGCAGTAGCTACCGTCGCCAGACGGTGGTTTCGCGGCACTCCTGCCACCGTCTGGCGACGGCGGCTACGCTGGGTTGTTGGTCGCAGGCTGCGTCGGATTACTTCTTTTCGACTTTCAGTGCGCCGAGCTTGGCGGCGATGTCCGTGCCGTGGCTACCGGCCTTAACTTTTTTGACCACGTGCAGAATCTTCCCGTCCTTGCCGACGTAAAACGTAACGCGGCCGCTGAATTTGCCATTGAAGATCCCATACTTCTTGGCGACATCTCCACCCGGATCGCTGAGGATCGGGTAGTCGAGTTCCAAGGATTTGGCGAAGTCGGTGTTCTTCTCGACGGTGTCGCAGCTCGCCGTGAAGTAGGCGACGTCGTATTCACGGATCGATTTGCCGCTCGCACGGAGCGACTTGCATTCGGCTGTTCAGCCACCGGTGAACGCTTTGGGATACCAGGCAACCACCACCGCCTGTTTCCCTTTGAAGTCCGCCAACTTGTAGGTCTTTCCGTCGCTGCCTTTCAGCTCAAACGCCGGAGCGTCGTCGCCCACTTTCAAATCCGCTGCATCCACCATGTTGCCTCCCATCAGCACGAGTGCAATTGCCGCGCTGAACGTCAGAAGTTGTTTCATCATTGTCTCCTTGGAACTGTCGATCGACCGACCCACGCTGGGCTCGGCCACGTGACCTGAAGCATTATGGGGGCATGTAACCGCTGGGCACAATCGGTGTGCCGCGAAGCTTTGACTGGCGTTACGCGTTTGGTCTGCAATCTAGACCGCGATCCGTTTGGAAACCTTAACCCGGACGAACCTGATTCCAAAAAGGGAGCAGGCCGAACCGGCCCCAACTTGGGCGATTGATCGGACTGATCCGTCCGATTCGACTGATCCGTCCAGTTTCCGGACCAGCTTGCGCAGGATTTCACTGATGTAGGGCGGGTCTCCAAGCCCGTCAGGCGACCACGGAATTGACGGGCCTGGAGAACCGACCTATGGCGACATTATTCCGGTTTCAAACGGATTGCGGTTTGTTCAAAGGATGAACTTACTGAGGTCTTCGTCTTTCAGGACCGAGTCCAACTTATCACGGACGTATTCCCGATCGACGACCACCGTCGCGTGTTCCGGATCCGGAGCCGCGAAACTGACGTCTTCCAAGAGTCGTTCCAAAATCGTTTGCAACCGGCGAGCCCCGATGTTTTGCGTGGACTGATTCACTTGGAACGCGATGTCCGCCACTTCCTCGATGCCGTCCTCCGTGAAGCTCACTTTGACGCCGTCCACACTCAGCAACTCTTGATATTGCCGCGTGAGCGACGCACTGGGCTCCGTGAGAATCCGGATGAAGTCGTCTCGTGTGAGGTCCGTCAATTCCACGCGGATTGGGAACCGTCCCTGCAATTCCGGCATCAGATCCGAGGGCTTCGATCGATGAAACGCCCCGGCCGCGATGAACAGCATGTGCTCCGTCGAAACCGATCCATACCGCGTCTGTACCGTGGTGCCTTCCACAATCGGCAACAAGTCGCGCTGCACGCCCTGCCGGCTGACATCGGCATTTTTGCCGCCTCCGCCTTCCGGGCCGCAGACCTTGTCGATCTCGTCGATGAAGATGATTCCCGATTCCTCACACAGCGAGACCGCTTCTTCCTGAATCGCATCCTTGTCCATCAGCCCCTCGACTTCCTGTTCAAACAGGATCTTGCGAGCCTCCGCGACAGTCACGTTTCGATCGGTACTCTGCTTGGGAATGATCCGTTCAAACATGCTTTGCAGATCCACATCCATCTGCTCCATGCCCATGTTTGAAAATACTTGCACCGGTGAATGACGCTGTTCAACGTGCAACTCGACCGGTCGTTCTTCCAATTCGCCGGCTCGCAACATCGCCCGGAATTTCTCCAGCGTGCGTTCGTGCCGCTGTTCGGCCTCCGAGCGCTCCTCGTCATCGATGCTCCAGTCCGGTGCCGGAACCAGCAATTCCAATAACCGCTCCTCGACCCGTTCCTTCGCGGGCAGTTCCACCTCGATGCGTTTTCGCGACTTCACCATGTTGATGGCGGCTTCCACGAGATCGCGGACGATGCTCTCCACATCGCGACCGTAATAGCCGACTTCGGTGTACTTCGTGGCTTCCACCTTGATGAACGGCGAGCCCAACAGTTTGGCCAAGCGTCTCGTGATCTCGGTTTTTCCAACTCCAGTCGGACCGATCATGATGATGTTCTTGGGCGTGATTTCGCGGCGAATGTCGTCGGAAAGTTGCTTCCAACGCCAACGGTTCCGGAGTGCAATCGCAACCGCGCGTTTGGCGTCAGCCTGGCCAACGATGTGCTGGTCAAGTTGTGTCACGATTTCACGCGGTGTCATTTCCGACACGGAAGCTCCTCCACGATGATGTTCGAGTTCGTATAGACGTCGATTTCAGATGCGATCCGCAGCGATTCCCGAGCAATCTCGCTCGCCGATAAGTCGGTGTGCTTCACCAGAGCCCGTGCCGCCGAGACGGCGTATTGGCCGCCCGAACCGATCCCGACGATGCCGTCCGTCGGCTGCACGACGTCGCCCTGTCCGGTCAGCAGCAGCGTGTGTTCGTCGTTGAGGACGATCATCAGCGCTTCCAGCCGTCGCAGGATCCGGTCCGTCCGCCAGTCGCGGGCCAGCTCGGTGGCGGCTCGCGTGATGTTGCCGGGATAGTCCTTGGCCTTGGCTTCAAATCGCTCCAGCAGGGCGAAGGCATCGGCCGTGGACCCCGCGAACCCAACCAGCACTTTTTTTTCCAACATCCAGCGAATCTTGTTGGTGTCCGCCTTCATGACGGTGTCGCCGTAGGTGACTTGCCCGTCACCCGCAATGGCCACGGTGTCGCCTCGGCGAACGGAAAGAATTGTTGTGGAACGCCATTTGGGTTTCTTGTCGGATGCACGCGTCATGAGTTGTTGATCAACCGGATGGATTGGGGAATCAGTGGGTCAATTTAGAACGAAGGATCGGTCCGTCAAGCGGCCCCATGGAAAATCGGAGCCGTGTCGGACTCTCGATCAAGTCTCCACGGCGGCGCGGATCACCGAGTCGGGAGAAGGGGTTACATGTTCGGCGCAGTCGAAAAGCAGGCGCCGGACTCCAAGAAACCCCCGACTCCCCAAAGTGATCGTCGCGGTATGCCTACCTGAACTGAGACGATCACCCG
>JAQBZS010000409.1 GCA_027622115.1 Planctomycetota bacterium
CTAAAATCACTCATGACGCTGAAGTTTCAGACCTTTGAGAATGTGCCATTATTGGCCGCGTAGAGAATACAATCGATTCATTTGCCCAGAAACTCTCGCACGACTCACACTTCATGTCTGCCTCAAGCGCACTCCCAGGACGACTCCTTCGCCAGCGAGCGGCAGGCAGGCATGCAACACAAGTATGTCGTGGGATATCAAACCGCGATTCTGCACCCTCGAATCACCTTGACCCGACGCCGTTTCCCTTGCGGAGATAAGTTTGCTAAGACCCGGAATCCGCCTCAAATTCCGATCTGCAATCCAACAACCCCATTGAGGAGTCCGACCCTTGCCCGTCGTTCAACATGCTGAACTGTTCAAATTCGCCGAATCACTGCTGTTGGCGGGCGGAGCACTCGATCACGAAGCGGAAGTCGTCGCACGCAGTCTGGTCGGAGCCAACTTGCGCGGTCACGATTCGCACGGGGTGATGCGTATCCCGTTCTATCTCGGTCGAGTCAAAGAAGGGATTCTCCAGCCTGGCTCGGAATTGCGAGTCGAGCGTGAAACGCCCAGCGTGCTGGTGTGTGACGGCGGTTGGGGCTTCGGTCAGGTGTTGTCTCGCGACTTGATGACGCGGTTGATCGCGAAGGCCGGTGAAACAGGCGTGGCGTGCGGCACCTTGCGGCAGTCGGCTCATATCGGTCGCTTGGGCGAGTATGCCGAGATGGCGACCGAGCAAAACATGGCAGCGATGATCTGCGCCAACACGCACGGCGCGGCTCAACGCGTGGCACCGGTGGGCGGCAAACGGCCTCGCTTGGGGACGAACCCGCTGTGTGTCGGGATGCCCGGCGGGACGCATGGTCCGTTTATTCTCGACTTCGGCACCAGTGCCACGGCGGAAGGCAAAGTTCGCGTCAAGAAAATCGCCGGCGAAAAAGTGCCCGCAGGCTGGCTGCTTGATTCGGAAGGCAATCCGACCACCGACCCGAACGACCTGTACGCCGATCCGCCCGGCACGATTTTGCCGATGGGAGGCGAGCAAGCCTACAAAGGGTTTGGGTTGTCATTCATGATCGAAATGCTGTGCGGCGCGTTGTCCGGCGGGCAATGTGCCTACTCCAATCCGCCGCCGCCGACGGGCAACTGTGCGTACTTTCTGGTGATGTCGCCCGCATCATTCGCCGGCATGCCGCACCTGTCGCAAGAAGTCGCCGCGTTGGAGGACTACGTGCGAGGCGTGCCGCGAGTTGACGGAGTCGACGGCATTACGCTGCCCGGCGATCCGGAACGAAACGTACTGGCCCAGCGAACCGTGGACGGAATCACCCTCGACGATGGCAACTGGAAGGCTTTGACCGACTTGGCCACGGAACTCGGGGTTGCGACTTCGATCTCCGTTGCATGATGCCGTCGGGCAAATTGTTGGTCCACGAACACTCCGCTCGGAATTCTCACCCGTGTCCCGATTCTCGCCGCGTAGCCGCCGATCCGTGTTGGTCGTTGAAGACGAGGAGATCATTCGCACCTCGCTGCAAGAGTTCTTGCTCGGCGAGGGTTACGAAGTCCAAGTGGCCGCGTCCGCCACCGAAGCGACCCAGCACGTCAAGCAAACCGACTTCAGCGTTGCCATCTGCGATGTGCAATTGCCCGACGGCGACGGCGTCAAGCTGCTGCGACGGATGCACCAATACAATCCGAATTTATTCGTGCTGATCATCACTGCGTACGCCACGGTCGAAAACTCCGTCGAGGCGTTTAAGGCGGGCGCGTTTGATTACCTGACGAAGCCGGTTCGATTCGAAGACTTGTGCAACAAGTTGGATCGCCTGTTTGAATTCCGAGACATGCACCTGGAGAACCTGGCCCTGCGCCGCGAACTGCAACGCATCGACGGATTCGAACAAATCGTGGGTTCCAGTCGCGCCCTGACCGAACTCCAAGCCACCATTCGCAAGGTGGCGGTCACCAACTCCAACGTCTTGCTAGTCGGCGAGACAGGCACGGGCAAGGAACTCTACGCGCGAGCCATCCATGCCGGCGGTCCATCGGGCGACGAGCGATTCCTGGCCGCGAGTTGTGGGACTCGACCGATCGAACTGCTGGAGGCTCAATTGTTCGGAGCCGTCCGCGGCGGAACCAACGAGCAGCCCGGCATCTTTCGGCACGCGGGTTCGGGGACGGTGTTCTTGGATGAGATTGCGGAACTCCCTATGGGCACGCAATCGGAGTTGGTGCGGGCCATTGAATACCACGAAACGATGCCGGTCGGAGGATCGGAAACCGTGCCCGTGCAACCGCGAATCATCGTGTCGACCACGCGTGACTTGTTACGCGAGGTGGCCGAGGGCCGCTTTCAAGAGGATCTGTTCTATCGGCTGGACGGAGTCAAAATCCGCATCCC
This sequence comes from Planctomycetota bacterium, assembly GCA_027622115.1. Classification (GTDB taxonomy): domain Bacteria; phylum Planctomycetota; class Planctomycetia; order Planctomycetales; family Planctomycetaceae; genus JAQBZS01. Next base: position 2,390 of record JAQBZS010000409.1, read on the forward strand.
ACCGCTGCGGGAACGCTTGGACGACATCCCGGAATTGGTCGAGTATTTCGTGGCTCGGCATTCGAAGTCGATGGGCAAGCGCGTGACGGGAGCCAGCAGCGAAACGATTCGCCTGCTGACATCCGCCGAATGGAAGGGCAATGTTCGTCAATTGGACAACGCGATCGAACGCGCGGTCATGATGTCGGACGGCACTCACATTGAACCACAAGATCTGCCGCCGGAATTGCTCGGCATCGGTCCACCGCTCCCTGACACGGACGAATTGCGATCGGCCCTGCGACATTACGAGCGAATGCACATCACGCGCGTGCTGCGGCAGTGGCCCGATAAACGCGAAGCGGCCAAACGGCTCAAACTGGGGCTGTCGAGCCTGTATCGCAAGATCGAGGAATTGGACATTGATCTGTAATCATGCTGCCGGCGCTTCGCCAAGCATTGCGCACGCCGGACTTTTTTCATTCAGGAGGGTGCCACAGATGAAGCGATCGCGTGATCTGTTGTGGGCCGTTGTCTTTTGTGCCGTAGGGCTTGTCGGTGTGTGGGCGGATTCGAGCTTGAATGCCGCCGATTTCCATAAGCCGAATATCGTCTATATCCTGCTGGACGACGCTGGGTATGGCGACTTGAGTTGCTACGGGCAGAAACACTTTGCCACTCCGAATATCGACCGGCTGGCGCGCGAAGGCGTGAAGTTCACGCAGCATTATTCGGGCAGCACCGTGTGTGCTCCGACGCGTTGCGTGTTGATGACCGGGAAGCACACGGGGCACAGCTTTGTGCGAGGCAATCGCGAAGTGCAGCCCGAAGGACAAGCCCCGATCCCGGCGGACATCGTCACGATCCCCAAACTGCTCAAGCAAGTCGGCTACGCCACCGGGGCGTTCGGCAAATGGGGACTCGGTGCACCGCTCTCGGAAGGCGATCCCACGAACCAAGGCTTTGACGAGTTCTACGGGTACAACTGCCAGCGACAGGCACATTCGTACTACCCCTCGCACTTGTGGCATAACAAAACGAAGGTCCCGCTGGATGGCAAGACGTACGCGCATGATCTGATCATGCAGCAGTCGCTGTCGTTCATCCGCAAGCACAAGGACGGGCCGTTCTTCTGTTTCGTGCCCGCGACGATTCCGCACGCGGCGATGCACGTTCCCGAACAATACATGGCACCGTTTCGCAAGAAGTTCTCGCAATTCGAAAACGTGATCGGCAAGTACAAGGGACCGACCGTGCGAAATCCAGTGGCGGCGTTTGCCGGAATGATGGTCAAGATGGACGAAGGCGTTGGGCAAATTCTGGACCTGCTGCGCGAACTGAAGATTGACGACAACACGATCGTGATGCTGTCATCGGACAACGGGCCGCACAAAGAGGGCGGTCACCAGCCGGACGTGTTCATCAGCAACGGCGGTTTGCGTGGCTACAAGCGAGACCTCTACGAAGGCGGCATCCGAGCACCATTGGTGGCGCGTTGGCCGGGGCGAATCAAAGCCGGAACGCAATCCGAACTGGTCTCCGCGCATTGGGACATGCTGTCCACGTTTTGTGAATTGGCCGGTGCGACGACACCGAAGGACATTGACGGCATTTCCATCGTCCCCGCCCTGATCGGCGGCAAGCAACGCACCCACGAATATTTGTACTGGGAGTTCTACGAACGAGGTGGTCGGCGAGCCGCGAGATTCGGCGATTGGAAGGCCGTTCAGCTTGATGTCCACAAGGACGCCAATGGGCCGATCGAAATCTACAACCTGGCGGGCGACATGGTGGAGAAGTCGAACATCGCAGCACGGCATCCCGAGATCGTGAAACAAGCACGACAGATCTTTCGCGATGCACATCACCCGTCGCGTCATTGGCAGTTCCGCTCGCTCGTCAAGTAGTGACGATAGCACTTCGAATGGGTGGCCGTCCGTGAACAAACTCCGTTCGGGCGGCTCAGCGATTCGGCAGACATTCAACTTCGTTCTGCCATGCCGATGTTTCCTCGACGACCTGCTCACCACGAATCCCGGTCGCGCGTCAAATGCCGCGTGCTCGGACGTGGCTTCGCGTGGTCGTAGGCTCCGGTATGCGCGTGCGTAGATATCGCAGGATCAGCGGCTTGTCGGCGGTTGACTCTCCGGATGTCGAGGTGCCAGAGATTGTGCGCGTCCTTCAAGCGGAAGGACGCGCACATCCAGCCGTCGTCCCGCTGTTCTTCGGCGGTTTCGTCCAGGACATCAGAGCAGGGCATTCACCGTGGGAATGTCTATTGTGGAGATTGTTCCACTGTAAGCGAGTGACGTCGAGGGCTTGGTTTCGGGAAAACGTTTGATGGCTTTGGGTCGTGCTGGGCTTGGCCGTATAACTCGCGAGTCTTTGGGACGCTGGCTGGTTTGGCTCCCGTAGGTCGGCGGCATTCGTGTTGCCCTTCGATTGCTTGGCGAATGCGGAACCAAGGTCGACTCATTCATCACGCGGATCGTCTGCGCACGCGAACCTCGAAACGGTTCGGTCCGCATTCCCCGCGAATTCACAGACGGAGTCCAACGGAATGGCACGGGATTACATCACGGAAAACCTCATCCACGACCCGATTCACGGATACATTCCGTTTGTCGCGCGGGCGGCGCTGCCGGCGGATGAAGTTTCGGAAGAAGAAGTCATCGACCATCCGTGGGTGCAACGACTCAGGCACATCCACCAACTCCAAACCGCTTGGTGGGTGTTTCCGTCGGCCGAACACATGCGGTTTCAACACGTGCTGGGCGTGATGCACCTGGCGTCGGTTGCCGTTGATCTGTGGTACGAATCGCTGGTCAATTCGTGCGACAACGTGCCGTCCAAGCCGTACGTGGAGAGTCTGATGCGGATGGCCGGCCTGCTGCACGATGTGGGGCATGGACCGTTCGGACACTTCTTCGACGACCAATTCCTGGAGCAGTTCCACGTAACGCACGAGGTCATCGGAGCACATGTCATCGAGAACATTCTTGGCGACTTGCTGCGTGGGATTCGCCGTAACCCGCGCGGCAAACTGCAGCCGCTGGAAGAGCTGGAACCCAAACAAGTTTCGTGGCTCATCTGCCGCCCGCGAGCCAACGAAGATTCCGAATCCGGACAGCCCAATTGGTTGCGAAAGCTGAGATCGTTGTTCAGCGGCATTTATACCGTGGACAACATGGACTTCGTGCTCCGCGACGCGTACATGTCCGGTTACAACACCAAGGCTTTCGATATCGCGCGGCTGATGCACTACACGTTTTTCACGGAACAAGGTTTGACCATCCACATCCGCGGCCTACCCACGCTGGTCAACTTCATCGAGACACGCGCCAATCTGTTCCGCACGATTTATTTTCATCGGACCGTCCGAGCTTTCGACCTCTCCCTGGAAGAAATCTTCCGCGATACGATGCAACGGCTGTTTCCCGGCAATCCCCTGCAACATCTGGATGCGTATCTGGACCTGACGGAATCGTCGTTCAGCGTGGATGTCGGTCGTTGGCAAAACGACGCCGACCCCGAGAAACAGCGGTTGGGTCGGCATTGGCGAGCCATCATGGCGCGCGAGGAATCGTGGAAGATGTCGTGCGAACGGACACTCAACTTTCACAGCGGAGCGGCCGAACGCACCACGATCTTCAGCGAACCCGACTTGGTCGAGCGGCGATTGCGAAAGAAACTACCGAAGCACTTGCGCGAGATTCCGTTGCGGATTGATGTCGCCATGCATTACCACCGTCCGGCGGCTCGACTGCCCGCCGGCGGTCAGAATTTCCTGCTCGACCCCGCGATCGGCATTCCGCAGGAACTCCATGATGACGAACTCTTTCGCAGTCTGCCGGTCAGTTTTCTGATCTTCCGAGTGTATTCGCGAGACCACCGGCACGATGTCGAACTGAATGCGGCTTTGGCTGCGGTGTTGGGTGATTCGGGCGATACGAAGACGAATATGTAGACTGTCGGACGGGTAGGGTGTTGAAATCTCGAATTGACACGCGTTTGCGCGCAGGTTCTTGGCGTTGGTTGCGAATCAATCGCTCAGTTTGACGCCCACGGATGGCAATGCCGTACCACGGATGCTAAGGAAGCGTTCAGAAACAAGTTCCCGTTTCGTGACTGAGGTGCTTGAACGGTGAGCCGAAGGCCGTAAGGCCTCGGGCTGCCCGGTCGCTGACGCGTCGCAGCTCACATCGGGAAGTTGTTTCTGCACGCGTTCTAAGTTCGAGTTTGTCACATTTGGGGGATCTGGGTCTGGCTTACGTATTTCAGATTTGGCGGGCGTTCGACGTGGAATTCACCAACAACGGCAAACCGCC
>JAQBZS010000410.1 GCA_027622115.1 Planctomycetota bacterium
GTAAGGCCTCGGGCACGGCTCGATGCCCGACCGCTTACGCGTTACGGCTCACAACTCTTGGACCATTGGGCGGGCGCCCCCGGACGACCTGATTCGGCCAAACCGTGAGATGACTTCAAGTCCTCGTCCGGTTTCACGTCCGGCAGCTTGTCGATCATGGCTTTCATCAACGCCACGTCGTCCTTCACGATCTTGTTGAGATCCGCAGCGGCATAGCCCATCACGGGGCCGGCAAAGTGCGACGCGTACTTGAACACCGTGATCAGCCGACGGACCCAAGGTGCGATCGTGTTCATTCACTTCGCGGGTTCACTGATCTCGTACACTCCCTGGTGTTTGCCTTGCTGGGCCGGATGCCAATTGCCGGGGGCCCTCACCAACCTGCAAAGGCTCTACCTCCACAACACTCAGGTGAGCGACGTCTCCGTTCTGGCCGAATTGCGAAAGCGGGGGCTCACAATTTACGGCGTGCCTTGATTGCAATCCTTCATGACCGAACCGTCCGCGAAGGCGAAGGTCATTCCGCGGAAGCGTCCACGCGTCCTTGCAGTGACCGGTCGACGAATTCCTGATGCTCCGACGACCCCAACCCGAGTTGGAGAACTTCCAGGACGCGCCGCATGTTGTTGGCGAGCAATGCGTCGGCATCGAGCCACAAACCAGGGAATACTTCGCTGCGACGGATGCCGTCTTCGCCAGTCTCGAGTTGCTCGTACGAACCGCCGCGCAGGACAAACCAGTCAAGCTCCGCGTCCTCGGTGCGCCAAACGATGTATTCGCGGACGCCGTTTCTGCGGTAGACGTTCTTCTTGTCGTGCAAGTCAAAGCTCTTGCTGGACGCGGAAATTTCGACAACCAATTCCGGGGCCAGCACCACGTAGCCGTCCTCGCTGCGTGATTGGCCGCCGCATTCGGGCAGAATCCGCAGCAAGGCGTCCGGCTGCGGCTCGTTATCCCAATCGAGACGAACCGTGGCGTTGTCCGCGACTTCAGTGCCTGGAGTTTGCGCCCGATAGAAGACCAGCCAGCCAATCAGGTCGGCGTGTGGCGCGCCGTGGTTGTCGTTGGAGACTGGCGAGGACATGACGTATGCGACTCCTTCGACGAGTTCCGCCTTGATGCCGGGCATGGTTTCGTAGCGGCGTTCGAATTCCTCGCGGTTCATCCGATCGCCCGTTTGAATCGGGGCGATTGCCAATTCGCGCCCAAGCATTTGTGTGAGTGCAGCCGCCATAGTCAGACTCCCGAATGAAACGATCTTCCAACCGATCGTACCAGTCGGGCTCGGAAATGCACTGGCCAAACCGCTCCGGCAGAAATACACGGGCAGTGCGCTGCCACGACCACGCCGTGAGCGACAGACGGCGCTTCCAATTGGAAGTGTCAACGTTCAATCCCGTTCCCAGACTTGGCACATCGTTCAGGCGAGTGACCGGAGTAGATTTAGCGCTGGAAAGCAGTGAGCGGAATGGCGGTAGACCCGGTGACCCGGTCTTGACCGCGCCACCGGTCTTGAACCGCTACGGCCATTAACCCATTACTCCAATGATTCCGCCATCGCCAAGACACATGTTCTTCTGGAGATCTTTCAATTTCAGACACCGGCGAAGTCCGCCGCTTGGATCACGGAAATATACCATCCAGTTCGGACCCGTCTGCTTTTCAATACCGCTCGACGTGATCGGTGTTCGGAGGCGCGGACGTAATCCATGGCATCGATGTACTGCACAGTTTGTCAAAAACCCGTACGTACCATTGGCGGGATTGGATTCTTCGACCTCGTGTTCACAGTTTGCACTTTGGGTTGTTGGTTGATCCTCTGCATTCTATTCAAGAGAAAAAAATGTCCAATGTGCCGAAATAGCGGAACCCTCAACGCATTTAATACTTCTGGATTCTTCCAACTTCGGCGAATTCGCCAGTCAAACTTGCCAAAACACTCCGTCGAGTCTCGGCCGACAAAGTTTACGGCTCGTGTTACCGGTCCAACGCGAAATCGATACTTGCGATTAGGGTTTTCCACGGTTCCACTTCGCTCATGTCGACCAGCGCCGGGCCTGTGAATTCCGCAGGGGCGAGGATCGCCAGAAAGACAAGCGTATCGTCGCCGGCATTGTAGGTGCCGTGGACAACGTCTTTCGGAATGTGCGCCGATTGGCCGGCCGTCAACAACCGGTGTTCTTGTTCCACCCACTGTTCGGCCGTTCCCGACTCAACGTAGATGATCTCTTCCATCTCGGGATGGCGGTGAAACCGATGAGCCTTGCCCGGCGGCATGCGAATTCGGACGAGCAACAATTCCTGGGACTCGGTCAGGCCCGGACGAGCCAACCATTCATGCGGCCCCCACGGCAGTTCCTCGATCTGAATATCGGCTTCAGTCACGAATCGGAGATACGGGTTGGCCATGTTACTTCGCGGCTTTCTGACCCGTTAACACCGCACACGCCGCTTTTGCCATGAGCCCGGCACCTGCTGCGTTGGGGTGAACTCGATCGGGAAGGGTCTCGGGGTGATCCTTCAGCGCGGCGTGCATATCAATCACGCCGACCTTCGCCTTCTCGGCGATCTTTTTGATCATGGGCGACTGCTCTTGGATGCCTGCCTCGTTGATCCCGAAGTTGCCTTTGCCGGGAACCGGCACCGGGTAGCAGATGAAAATGCGAGGCTTGGTCGACAACGCGGCGAACTTGCCCAGCAAATCGTGGTAGTCGTCGATGAACTCGCTTTTGCGTTTCCAGTTTGTCGGCTTCGTATCGTTCGTCCCAAGCATGATCACCACCACGTGCGGTTCAAATTTCAGGGCGGCGGCGAAGGATCCTTGCTTCTGGTATGGCTTGTCGCCGTGGTTCAAGAGTGTGGAACCGCTGTTTCCAAAGTTGCCGACTTTCCATTTGTCGCCCAGCAACTGACCGAACTGAGCAGGATACGACTTGCCTCGTCCGGCACCGACCCCCGCCGTGATGCTGTCACCGACGCAGGCGAGGCGGATCGCTCCCGGATAGTCGTCAGGATTGATCGGAGCATTGGGATCGACCGCCGAGACGGGATCGCTCAACAGGCACGTTGACGCCAGTACCAAAATCATCCGTTGATCAATGCAAAACATGATGTCCTCACAGTTATTGTTGAATCGAAACAGCCACGCGTCGCGGAGTACGCGTGGCGTAGACTATCCACTTGGGTCTTGAAACGCCTACCACGACGTTCGAGGGAACTCCGATGCGGATACCGCTTACTGTTTTGTCGATGTTTCTCGTGCCGCTCGTTGCGGAAGATATTGGAAGCGTTTGCCCGCAAGGTGAACCCGTTGTTGAAGGACACGCTTTCGGGCATGTCTCGTTATTGTTGGGTGATGGATCAGGCTGAATACGCCACGGATATCATGTTTAAGGATTCCGCCCTGACGCCGCTGTATGAAGTCCTGCTGAGACACGCCACGCTGTGTTTCTCTGCCGAGGACGTGGGTCGATTGTTAAAGCGTCTTCAGATGCACGGTCTGATCTCGAAAGTTCCGCGTTCGCGTCGCTGGCGAGTGACCTCGAAAGGGCGATCGCTGATGATCGCCACACTCAAATTCCACGGCGAAGAATTCGCCGAACTCATTCGACAATACAATGTTGCCGCGTGAAAGTTATGCGCGCAAATGTGTAAGAAGTTGTGACGGAAGAGTCTAAGAACGAGACCGCCAGTCGCGCCGCCGCCGGCTTGGGTGAATTCGGAAAATCACGTCAGACCCAATAGGCCGCGAGCTTCCTCATAGCCTGGAGCGGTGTTGCCATATTCGCTCGCCGTGACACGGGCGAGCCCCACAAGCTGCCTCCAACGAAATGCCGGTCGAATACTCACGAATTCTTCGCTGACCGTGCGATAGTACTTTTCGGCATGCAATGCACCGAATTCGCTGGTGGCATATCGCAACAGCAAGTCGAATGCGGGGCGTGCGTCGTGTCCCAATTCGCCGTAGCGTTGGATGATCGCCGTTGTCCGGAATTGATCCCGATCACGGATTGCGCTGTCGGCCATCCCAATGAGTTCTTTCGCCGAAGTGGCTCGGACCTGTTCGAGATGCTCGGGATGCGGATAGGGCTCCTTGGTGGCCCGACCCGCGCGTCCGGCCGTGTGGTAGGCTCCGACAATCAGACTCGCCACCGTGTTGCGGTGATTGCTCACGCGGGCAATGTTTCGCCAAGCGTTGGCGGCGTCCGACGCATGCACGCCTTCGGAGTCGCCGTGAACGCTGCCCAACGGCTTGTTGCCGTTCGTCATCGTGACGCGTCGCTGATCACGACCCGGATCGTGCAACAGCAATAAATTCGCCGCGATCGAAATGGCTTCGCCCACGACTTCCGTGTCGAATCCTTCCGCCAAAGCCGCCGCAACGGCATCGGCCGCTTGGTCCGGTGTGCCGGAAAAAATCGAGCGACTGAGGTCGTTCACCCACGCGTCGTCCGCCTTGCGTTTTCCGAGCTTTTTGCTCAGCAAGCGATGTTGATCCAACAGCTTGGGGAGGACCGTTCGGATTCCCGCCTCGGGACGTTTGGAACGGCGATTGCCCTGTTCGTGGTTGACACAAAATCGAACCGACTGGCGGAACAGCGTGTGCGCGTGCTCCTTTCCGGTGAAATCGAGCAATGCCCACGCGCGCCACGACAACACGACGCGATGCACATTGATCTCGTCCTGCACGGCGTATTGCAGGTGATTGAACGCTTCGCCGACCGGCTGCTTGGCCAGCGAGGCAAAAGTCCGTTCGGCCTTGTCATAGTCTGCGGAACGAGTCGCCGCCTGCAATTGTTTGCCACCGGCACCTTGCTCCAGAGGCGCCGCTTCGACGCGATGCAACACTTCACTTTTTTGCCCGCCGTGTGCCTGAATGCGGGCGGTATTGCGATACAAGACTTTCAGCACGGGCAGCGGACGCATCGCCTCCGGCAGTTCGCAAGACATTTCGTAGGCCGGCGCGAGCGCCATGATTGTGTGAAACCCGATGTAATCCTGTCCGCCGAATGTCCGAGCATTCGCCAACGCCCCCGCAGCGACCAAGGTTCTCAGGTCCGTGCCCGACTTCACTTGCTTGACCAACTCGGCCTGCAACTTGTCCGGCGGCGTCTCTTGCATCTGCGTGACCAGCGGCTCCAACTTACCGAAGGTCAATCGACGATCTTCATCGTCCGCGAAAACCGGAGCCAGACCGAGATCGATGGCCAATGCCGAGCCCACACTGCTGATCAACATCCCCTTGCCGACATCCGCGAGAAACTCACGACGAGAATTCGGTTCCATTGGGCTCTCCTAAAATTTTGGGACGAAGGGCGACGAATCAGTCACCGAACCAATTCGGCGGTCAACCACATTATGCACCATCGCCCACAGCCGGCGCCACTTCCAGCCGAAACTTCCGGCCATCTTTTTCTTCCTGAGTTTTTCAACGAGTGTTCACGCAGGCGTCGGCATTGATTGGTTGCGAGCCGGCCCCGCGTAAGTTATCCCTCCCTGCGAACCGGTGGGCAGTGCCCACCCTACGCTTGAATGCCACCGTCCCGAGTCACACCTCACCCTGGAGCCGCTCCCATGAAGAATCTCGTTTGTCTCACAGCCCTGGCGCTCTGTGTTTCCGGCGCAAGCGCCGAAGACAAGAAAGACGCGGGTTGGATTTCTTTGTTCGACGGCAAATCCCTGGACGGCTGGAAGGCCAGCGAGAACAAGGCGTCTTGGAAAGTCACAGACGGCGCGTTGGTCTGCCAAGGAACTCGCAGCCATCTTTTCTACATGGGCGACGACAAGCCCTTCAAAAACTTCGAATTCCAGACGGAAGTCATGACGACTCCCGGCAGCAACGCCGGCATTTACTTCCACACAAAGTACCAGGAAACCGGTTGGCCGAAATACGGCTTCGAAGCGCAAGTCAACATCACTCACGGCGACGCGAAGAAGAGCGGCAGCCTGTACGGCGTGGTCAATGTCGCCAACCCACCCGCCAAGGACAATGAATGGCACACCGAGTACATCAAGGTCGAAGGCAAACGCATCATCATCAAGATCAACGATAAAGTGGTCGTCGATTACACCGAACCCAAGGATCACAAGCCGGGCAAGGACTTCACCCGGGCCATCGATCAAGGGACATTCGCGTTTCAAGCACACGATCCCAAGAGCAAGGTCCACTTTCGCAACGTGAAAGTTCGCCGTCTCGCCGACTGATGCCGGATCGATGTGAACTTCACTGGCTCGAACGACTCTCGGCTCCGTCAGATCGGAGCACTCCCAATGCCCCGAGAACATCGGAGTTGCACCATGTCCGACAAGTCGATCTTCAAGCGGATCATCGACAAGGAAATTCCAGCGGACATCGTGTACGAAGACGATCAGTGCTTGGCATTCAACGACATTAGTCCGCAAGCTCCCACTCATGTTCTGGTGATTCCGAAAAAGGAAATCGTCTCGCTGGCACATGTGCAAGACGAAGATGGTCCGCTCATTGCGCATTTGTTTCTGGTCGTCAAGAAACTCGCATTCGAGTTGGGACTCGGAAGCGGTTTTCGAACCATCATCAACAGCGGCGCGGACGGTGGGCAGACGGTCGACCATTTGCATATCCACCTAATGGGTGGCCGCAGTTTGACTTGGCCTCCCGGCTAGCCGGGATGAACAACGTCGTTTAACCGTCAGCCGCAGGCGTAC
>JAQBZS010000411.1 GCA_027622115.1 Planctomycetota bacterium
TGGGTGATGCCTTGGGACGCTTGAATGGAGCGATCGCCCTGGGTTTCGTGATCGGCCTGATGGTCGCGTTAATTGAAGCTGGCTCGCGTGAGTTCTGGTTGGAGGTTCGCTATGGCACTCGCGAAACGCGCCTCGTGACGCTGGGCGAAACACCCGTGACAATCGGCAATGATGCGCGGCACTCCACCGTCTACGCCCGAGAAGCCGCGCGGCCGATCGCTTATCGCTACACGGTGGTCGACGGCGGTGTCGTCTGTGTGGACTATGCCACCGAGCAATCGATGGACGCACCAATCGGCGACCAAAAGGTAATGGGCAACGTCACCGCCACGGTTTGTAGCGGGGCTCCGAGTTCGAATTCCGTGGTAACTCCCACGAAGGCTCCCACCGCTCCACCGCCTCCGCCGACACCGACCGCTACCCAAGCGGCAATGACACCTGCCACGCCGGTCATCTTGAAGTCCGGCGGGGAAGTGGCGTCGCCGGCTCCGCCCAAGCCACCGACGATGACACACTCGGCTCGACCGACGACAGCACCCACGCAATCCAAACCGAACGTCACCGCATCCGGACTCCCGACACCACCTCCTCCGCCGAGCGCAAAGAGTCCACAACCAAAGCCCGCGACTCAAAAGCCGGCATCTCCAACACCGGCTCCACCGACGGCGCCACCGCCTTTTCAGCCGGCCGGGAAAAACAAGCAACAGGTCATCAACCCGATTGCACCGCCACCGCCGCCACCCGGGGGGAAATAGCTCTGCCGCCCTTTTGGAGTGCTCCGGCTTGACGGAGCTTTGGATTTTTCAATTCGCGATTCGATGCGAAAATCAAAAATCGAAAATCAGAAATTCCAAAGCGGTGTCAAGCCCCCGCTCTCCAAAGTGGAAAGGACACCGTCAGATGACCAATCAACTTGGGATTCGTGTCCGAGCGGGTCGTATCGTTTGCCCCGCATCCGGATGGGATGGGCCGGGATCCGTTTCCATTCGCGGCGACCGCATCCAGTCGATCGCACTCGACGGTCACCGACCGCAGGTCGCAAACGACGACGTTGGCCATTCCCCCTCGGTCGACGAACCGACCTACGACTTCCCGGACGGCATCTTGTTACCGGGGTTGATCGACTTGCATGCTCACCCCGCGAATGCCGGTTCGGTATTCGGCGTCAATCCGGACACGTGGATCATGAGCCGAGGCACCACTACGGTCATGTCGCAAGGAGACGCAGGCGCGGACAACGTGGACGATTATGTCGCGTCGACAATCCGTGCTTCACGAACGCGGATCCTGTTAGCGATCAACTTGTCGCGAATTGGCGAATCCACCGCAGCCGGCTGCTTCGAGAACTTGGCCGACGCCGACGTGGAAGCCTGCGTGCGTGCCGTCGAACGACACCGAGAATTCATTCCGGCAATTGCGGTCAACGTGAGTCACAATGCCTGCGGACGGACGGATCCGCGTGAGATCCTACGCCGTGGTTTGTCGGCGGCGAATCAGACGGGTTTGCCGATTTTGTTCGGTATGCGCCGCCCGGAAGACTGGCCACTGGCCGATCAACTCGAACAACTGCGGCCCGGCGATATCGTCACTTACTGTTTCCGCCAACAGCCGCATTGCATCGTGGACCGCGGCGATGTGCTGCCGTGTCTTCGCGATGCGCAAGATCGCGGCATTCTGTTCGACGTCGGTCACGGAACGGCGTCGTTCAGTTTTTCCGTCGCGGAGACGGCAATCCGTGGAGGCTTCTTACCGAACACGATCTCCACCGATTTACAGCTTCGGCACGTTAACCAAGAACCGACACACGATCTGGCCGGGGTGGTCTCGAAACTCATCGCCGCCGGGATGACGGAAGCCGCTGCGTTTGCGGCAGTGACGTTGACTCCCGCGCGAATACTTCAGCTCGGCGAAGTCGGTCGACTTGTTCCCGGAGGCCTGGCGGATCTGGTGGTGCTGCAACGGCAAGACCGACAGCCGCTGGGCGATGCGTGCGGTGAATCCAGAACTGCCGCGCGTTACGTCTCGCAACTCGTGGTGCGGAATGGCGAAGCGATCGCCGAGACTTAAGCCGGATCCGCTATAAAACCGGAGTTTCTTCGTCGACCAGCGATCAGCGTGCCCTGGAATCATTCGCCAAGCCAACATTCTTCTTACTTCTGCCTTCTTCTGGCTACCTATTGAGCCGCCTGAAGTTCACGAAATCGCTCGAGGCCCGCTTCCGTGATTTGCGAATCCAACACTTCGATCTCTTTGAGATGTTTGAGCCCCGCCAGCAACATCAATCCCTGATCCGTGAACTGCGATTGCGTCAGGTTCAGGCGTTCCAGCGACTGCAGTGTCTTCAAAGATTCCAGTCCTGGGTCCGTCAGATTTGGACATCCGCCAATCGCGAGGTGTCGTAGTTTCACAAACGTGCCGATGATTTGCAGATCGGCATCGACAAGTTCCGTCTCGTTCAATTCCAGGCGTTCGAGTTGCACGAGCTGATTCAGGTTGCGGAAACCTCGACTGTCGACCTTCGACTGTGTCAGTACCAACTCCTTGAGCTGGACCAGGCCGGCAAAATACACCAGTTGCTTGCTTGTCAGTGGGACGCCTCGAAGGTCCACGGTTTCCAGTTTTGTCAGCCGTTGGACGAACTCAAACCCCCTGCCTCGGATGGCGGTCCCCGCGAGATGCAAGTGCTTCAGCTCCCGAAACACGCCGATGTGCGGGAGTGCTTTGTCCGTGCAGGTCACGGCATTGTCGAGCATTAGCGATTCAAGTTTCTGAGATTGCCGTAGGTGCGCCAGGCCGTCGCCGACGATTTGCGAATCCGTCAGGTCCAGCGTCTTAAGTTCCGACAAGCCCGTCAGATTGATCAGGTCGATGTCGCCCACCGGTTGGTGATTGGTCCGCACACCGGTGACGGCGAACTGGACCGGTGGCAATGCGTTGACGAGAACAACATCGATTTCGGCTTGTGCGATGCGGATTTTGATTTGCCCACCAATGTTTAGAGCCCAAAGTGCCGCGCGACGGTTGGCTTCGATGGCACTTCGTGTGGACGCCATTCGCCCGTCCAAGATGCTGCCGATTTCTTGCAAGCGTTTCTCAATGCGGGTTCGTTCGAGACCCGCGACGCTGACCATCGCCTTGGCATACCACGACGCGGGAATCGGTCGCAGCCAGTCTCGGGTCTTTCGCCGGTCGGCTCGAATCCAAGCCCACCAGTCATCGGCCAGCTTCGCTTGCACGGCGGCTTCGGTCGCTCCCGTGGAATGACGGGCCAAGAGTTGCAGCAATTCCGCGTCGTCCGCCGTGGAGAGCCGCTTCAAGCCTTCGTCCCAGTCGCCTTTGCGGACGCAGAAATACTTGGCGGCGATCATGAGAGCTTCCGGATCGCGTGGTGTATTTTCGAGCGTTCCCAATGCACGTTGGTAATCCGCGAACTCCAGCCGCCGCTCTTTTAGCTCCGTGCGGGAACCTGCCAACACCCGAGACAAGCTGGCATCCCGCAACTTGCGTGCCGCAGTCGTGGCGGTATCCAGCAGCTTTGCGGCGGCGTCGAACTGTTCGCTCTCGACGGCGATTCGTGCTTCTTCCGCCAACAGATTCAGAAAGCTTCGCAAGACATCTCGCGACTTGATCGATTTTTCGACCGCCTGCAATGACGCAAGTTTTTGAGCGGTCACATCGATCTTGAACAATTCATTCATCTTTTCGATGACGCTCAGCACCTGCGCGGTGTCGCCGTTTTCGACGGCCAAATCATGGGCTTCGAGCAGCAACCCGTATCGCGTGGCGGGATTTCTTTCGGTGCCGGATTCTGTGGCCAATCGATTGGCCAGCGCGGTTTTGGCGCCCGGCGTCTTGGCGGCTTTGACGTCGTTCACGAAGACTTGGCGAATCTCGGCGCGCGCGGCCCGCACGCTTTCCGGATCAGGCACTTCAGCTCGTTCCACCGCGACCACCAGCGTCATGGGACGAGCAATCGTGGGCGAGTCGATGCTGAGCGTGGACAGGAATTTGACCGCCAACTCCTTCACGTGCCGATGGGTCGTCGCGTCCTCGGCATGCTTCCGCATCATGGCGACGACCGCCGGGTTCTTGGGGGCATTGGCGGCTAGAAAGCTCAACGCCGGCAGACCACGCACGCCCGGTTCCAGCTTGGCATAGGCCAACGCCAAATCCGGCAATTCGGGATCGGTCTGGAAGGATGCCAGTAAGAACTGCAACGCCATCTCGTGCGCGTCGCGATGCGCCTGCGATCGCAGAACTTGTTTCGCAATCGAAGCAGTGTTCGGGTCGTCCGCCGGAGCGTTTCCCAGCAGATATTTCATCGCGGCGTTTTGCGCGTTCGACGACGTACTTTCGGCGGCCGCGTGGCTGGCGAGTTGGATGCATTCCGGTCGCTTCGGAAAATGCGTGAGACAATAGGTCAACGAGACATAAGCCACGTCTCCGTCAACCCGTGCCATGAGTACTGTGTTTTTCGCGAGCAAGAACAGGTCTTCGTCGGCGGGATAGGCTTTAGCCAGTTTCTGAAACGCACGCACGCGATCGTTGCGATCCATGGAATCGACATAGACATTGACGCCGCTTACGAAGTCGTCTTCCGCTTGACGTCGCTGCGTGATCTTGAGAGCGATCTCCGCAAGCTGATAAACGGTGCGCTTCGATGGATCGTCGAGTTTCGGAATCTTGGGTGCCGGCGACGGAATCGTTTTCCCGGACGGCGGGTCTTGCGCCGAAGTTTTTGACGGAGTCGTCTCGTTCGTTTTCGCGACGACGATTCGTTCCTCGGTTTTCGAATCCGTGCTCTGACTCGACGAGTTCGACTTGCGGGATTTCCGTTGCAACGCAACTTGAGACGTGCGATCGGATTCATCCGTTTGTGCTTGTTCGTCGCCGCCGAGGAATTGCCACGCGAGCAAGCCAACTCCACCCAGAACAACGCAAATGCCGACGAACAAGGGCATTGATGATCGACGGTGGCGTGTCCTTGGTTTGGCGGGAGCAGCATGGATCACGGGCGTTTGCGGTGTCGCCGTCGCTGGCGGTTGATGTTTGGCTCGGAGCTTGGCGTCGTAGGCGTCTTTCGATCGTGGGTTGAGCAATTCAACTCGGGCGATCGACAGTTCGTTCAAGATCGCTTGCGACTGCTGCAAGTACTCGCCCGCCGCGCACTGTTGGATGTACGACATTTGTCGATCCGCAGCAGCTTCGATGACCTCCGGATCGTCCTCGAACACATCGACGCCCAGCAATCGATAATGGTTTGGCGGCTGGTCGGCGGGCGCAATGCCGAGCCACTTGTGGTACGGATCGAAACGTCTGGGCTGATGTTCGTGCGTCATGTTTATTCTTGACTCAACAAGATTGCCGTGACGAGTCCGGGAACGCCAACCGACCGGTGGCAATTCGAGATTCGCACGAGTTACGGAAGAGTTCCGGAAACCGCATGCCGCGCACGGCACATTGAACTGGGGTATGGGATCGATGCTCCCGCAAGGCAACGCCGGCAGGAACGGTCGCAAATTCAGGCAGGAACCGTCTTGGTAACGGTTGGTATTGGACGTTTCGGGATCGGGGGCTTCGCTCTAATGGGAACGGAAGGCGATCTTCAAAAGGTGGGACTCTCGATTATGAGGGCTTGCGACTGATTTTGCACGGCTGACTCATTCCTTGGCCGAATTCGTCACGGGCTGCAGAAACCAATTGCCGCGCACGGGAGGGATGGGACTTAGCTTGGGGATCGGCTCGCCCGTGATTTCGTGGATCGCCCAGGCGGAAAAATACCCCGGTCCTGAATTGACGCCTTCAAAACCGACGACCTTGCGAAATGTGTCCAGCGACTCCCGCGACTGCATGCGCCCCAGCGTGATCGCCGACATGGCTCGCACAAGTTCCGCTTCGGCAGGAATGCCCATCAGATCACCCAGACGGCCTTCCAATTGCCGTGCCAGGGTCGGTTCCGGTACGCCAACATGAAACCGGCCCAATGCCCATACGGCCGAACCACGAGATTGTTCGCCCAACTCCAGGTTCTTCGGCACGAATTCTCGCAGATGCGAAACAGCCGGGGCATATTTCGCCTCGCCGAACGCTTGGAATAATTGACCCAACTGATGATCCAAGTCGTCGCTGATTTCCATCGCACGGAACTTTGCCGTCAAGCGTTTCGCTTTTGCAAACATGGCTGGATAAGTGGCTGGAACCGCCAACCGCCTCAACGTCCAGGCGGCGGTGATGAAAATCTCGGGCCGATCGGATTCCAGCAATTCGACCACGCGTTGGCTGACGGATTTCTCGTCGAGTGCGGCCAGCAGCAACATTGCTTGCTCCAAGCCGCGCCAGCGGTTCGAAGCCAACACGTGTTTCGCCTGCAAAATGACGGCGACTCGAAACGTCTCGTCCGCAGCTTGCTGGACGAGTTTGACGCGCACCAGTCGGCGATTTCGAGGATGTTTGTCCGCCAGCAACGGTGCCAGAATGGCGACGCGTTCCACGGTTGGGTTGTCGATCAAGGCTTGAATACCGGCCAACCGCACTTTGGCGTCACGATTCTGAATGCTGTCGGCGGCAAGAGGCAGAACGAGCTTGGTGTCGATCTCCAGCAATCGCTCCAACGCGCTTGCGGCGATCGCGGGTTCGGAATCGATGGCCATCCGCAACAGCAATGTTTG
>JAQBZS010000412.1 GCA_027622115.1 Planctomycetota bacterium
TCTCTGTTTCTAAGCCAGACCCCGATCCCCCCAATGTGACAAACTCGAGCTAAGCCAGAACTCGGGAACGAGGGCACTCGACAAGAAGCTCGATCAACTCTGCGGAGACCGAGAATGACATGGGTCGCGATCATCATCGCTGGTGCGATGCTCGCTTACGCCAACGGCGCGAACGACAACTTCAAAGGTGTCGCCACGTTGTTCGGAAGCGGAACGACCAATCACCGCCGCGCCTTGGCATGGGCCACCGCCACGACGCTGCTCGGTTCCTTGTGCGCGGTTTGGTTGGCGGGTGAGTTGCTCGGCCGTTTCAGCGGCAAGGGAATCGTGCCGGACACGTTTACGGGCGAGCCGACTTTTGCGATGGCCGTGGCGCTGGGCGCCGGACTCACCGTGCTGCTGGCCACAAGGATTGGCATGCCGATCTCGACCACGCACGCGCTGGTCGGCGCTCTCACCGGAGCCGCCATCGCTTCAGCGGCTGTTGTGGATTGGGAACTCCTCGCGAGCAAGTTCTTTGTGCCGTTGTTGCTCAGCCCGTTGATCGCGATCGTCAGTGCCATGTTGCTGTACCCGATGTTTCGGGCGGCGCGGAAATCCTTGGGAATCACCAGCAATACTTGTTTCTGCGTGGGAGTGGAAACGATCGAGACGCTACCCGGCATCAACACGGAACTCGCCGTCGTGCGTGCCGAGACATTGTCGACATCGCTCGGAACACCGGTGACTTGCGAACAGCAATATTCGGGGCGACTGCTGGGCGTGAATTGCGACGCCGCGTTGGATGCCGCCCACTTCGGTTCGGCGGGCCTGATGAGTTTTGCTCGCGGTCTCAACGACACGCCGAAGATCGCAGCGTTCTTCTTGATCGCGCCTCAGATGACCCCAATTGGAGCGTTGGCAATTTGCGGAGTCTCGATCGCCATCGGTGGAGTCCTCAGTTCTCGGCGCGTCGCCGAAACCATGAGCCATCGAATTACGCCCATGAATGCCGGGCAAGGCTTCACGGCAAACTTGATCACAGCCCTGACGGTGTTGGGTGCCAGTCGATTGGGTCTACCGGTTTCCACAACGCACGTCTCCTGCGGATCCCTGTACGGAATGGGCACGGTGACTCGACAGGCGCGTTGGGGATCGATCTCGAAGATCTTGCTTGCCTGGGCGGTGACTCTACCGCTTGCCGCCTTGATCGCCGCCGTGTCATCGTTGCTGCTTTCGTAAGGCAACTCGCAAGCTATCACGGGACCATTGTCCCGTGGCTGCTCGGGACAATGGTCCCAAGCTACGGTCCGCGTTCTCACGCCGCCGAGTCCGCAGGTTGCTCGAAGGTTTTTGAATCTTCGACAATCGCAGCGTCATCCGGCACTGCTTCATCCGGCGCGGCGTCAAGCAACTCGTCAACAGGTTCAACAGCCGATGGCGGCAACGTCGGATCGACGACTTCGTCTATTTTTGGCTCTTCCGAATCGCCCACTTCTGAATCCGGAACTTCGACTTCCACGACGTCCGGCGGCACGGGAATCACAGCATTCAAGCGTGAATTGCCCAAATCTTGGAAGGCTTCCTTGCCTTCGATAATCGAGTTCGCATCGAAGCGTCTGCCGAAATACGCATCTTGTGCCTCGGGGTTACTGAGCACGGTTTCCGCGCTCCCGGTCACAACCACCTTGCCCTGACAAATGATGTAGTTGCGATCCGTGATCGTCAGCGTTTCGCGTTCGCGGTGATCCGTCAACAGAATCGCGATTCCGCTGTCTCGCAGTTGTTTGATGATGTCCTGCACATCGTGAATTGTCCGCGGGTCGATCCCGGTGAATGGCTCGTCGAGCAGAATCAGTTCGGGATCACTGGCCAGGCACCTTGCGATTTCCAGCCGCCGCTTCTCGCCGCCGGACAACGTTCCCGATGTCTGATGCCGATGATCCAGCAAGCCGAATTCGCCCAGCAGTCGTTCGGTCTTTTCCATACGTTCGGTGCGACCAATCTTGAGATACTCCAGAATGGCGAACATGTTTTCCTCGACGGTGAGCTTGCCGAAGATGCTCTCTTGTTGCGGAAGATATCCCATGCCCAGCCGAGCCCGCTTATACATGGGCCAGTCGGTGACATCGGTGTCTTTCAGGAAGACTCGACCGTCGGTGGGCGCGATGAGGCCGCAAGTCATGCTGAAACTGGTGGATTTCCCCGCCCCGTTCGGACCCAAAAGGCCCACGATTTCTCCGGGATTGACGTGGAAATCGACACCGTCCACGGCTCGTTTACCCGGGTAATCTTTCACCAGACCGACGCAATTCAGCAGTGTCATCGCAGTCCTCCGTGACTGGTTACGATTTGGGGATCGGGGTCTGGCTTACGTATTTCAGATTTGGCGGGCGTTCGACGTGGAATTTCCCAACAACGGCAACCGCTAAACCTGAAATCCGTAAGCCAGCGTAGGCACGTCGCATCAACGACATCGCCCGAAATTCAAAAGCCGACGACCGAGCGATTCTCGTTTTTCGGTGATGTGGGCGAATCGAACTCTCTTAAGAAACATGCGAATTGAGGACTTGGGGGTCAGGCTTACGGCTTTCAGATTTGGCGGGTTGACGCTCTCGGTGAAGCCGGAATACACCGCCCGCCAAATCTGAAACCCGTAAGCCAGACCCCGGAAAGTCAACGAATGCGACTCATCCGCCAAACTTGGGGATAGAACGGCAACCGCCAACTGGGATAGCTCCAATCACGATGTTGGCCGTCATGGTGCCAACCCAGCGGATAGCCGTTCCCGCCGTTCATGAAGGGGACGCCGTGCGGCCAATAGATGAAAAACGCCTTGCCGATCAGAGCCTTTCGCGGCACTGAATGACGATGCGTGAAATCGACGCGTGGTTCCGTCCACAGGCGGCTGTCTTTGCTGCGAGGACTGTTGTCGCCCAATACGAGGAATTCGTCGAACTCGGGATTTTTCGGATCCTTGGTCAATTCAAACACGACCTCGCCGTATTCCTGATTTCGGTTTTCCACCGCCGTCTTGTAGGTGTGGCCCCAACCATAGATCTGGTTTTCCGGATTGGGATCGGTGGGATGGGTCAGCAAATCGGACAAAATCAACGGCGACGTGTTTCCCAGCTCGGAAACCGGGATCATCCCGCGTTGCGGCACGAAGGACTCGCCGCGGTAATAAATGTCGCGTTTGACGGTCAACCGCGACACATTCAGATCCACCCCGTGAGCGGCAATCGCCAGCGGAATCAGGTCTCGATCCGTGGGACTTCGAAAGCCGACATCCGGATGCTTGACGGTTGTCGGTGCGTCAAATTCGACCAAGCCGCCATCCACCCACAGCGTCAAGCGATCATCCACGTTCGCGAATTCCAAGTCGTAGGTATCGCCCCCAACGACATCGCATTTCCCGGACGCAACTTTCTCGACGTGCGGATCATCGCGATCCAATTCGTTATCGACATAATACAGCCGCACGTCGCCGGTCTTGGGCCTGATCTCGCAGCGATACCACCGCAGGCCTTCGACCAATTCGAGTCGCACGACGGCATCCTCCGTGGGCTCGTCGATCCGGCACCGGCACGACAGCGTCAAGTCCCCCACCCAGTAATAGCCAAAGTCCGACACGTTGTTGTTGCTGGTGAACGCGTTGTAGCCGCAGCTATCCGCAATCAGCTGCGGCCGAGGTTCCCAGCGCGGAGCGTCGTCTTGCTTGACTCGTTGCCAATCATCTTCGTTGGGTACAAAGTGGCGGTAACGCAACCAACGGAATTCGCCATTTGTCGCTTGAGCGCCCTTCAGCGTGTACGAGTTGCCCTCGGAGCCCGCCCAGCCGTTTGGATCTTCGACCCAGCCGGCGATCGAATTGTCGTCGCCGGGATCTTCCACCATGCCCGCCCATCGCAGCGGCCAGCCGGCTTCTTGCAGCCGCTTCGGGCGGTGACCGTCGTCGTTGACCAGAATCTGCAACACGCGTTGTTTATTGGGATCGTCTTTTCGCAAGATGTCGTAGCGATGGTCACCCTCGTTCCAAGCAAACAGATCGCCGCGTTCGATCTTGATCTTTTCGCCCGGCAACCCCACCAGCCGCTTGATGTAGTTCGTTTTCGGCTCTTCGGGGAACTTGAACACCACCACGTCGAATCGACTGGGAGTCGCGAACTCGAACGGGAATTTGTTGACGAGAATCCGGTCGCCCTTGAAGGCCGGTAAATCCTTGACGGGATTCTTGAAGCCGCAGTTCGAGCAATAGGCTTCTTGGATGCGATTGGCCGGCACGTAGAAGCCGTTCCGATCGACTTCGTCGCTGGCCCCAATGGCGAACTCGAAGCCGCACTCGTCGCAAACACAGCTTTTGTGGCGGCCATACAGCGTCGGAGCCATCGACCCGGTCGGGATGACAAACGCTTCCGCTTCAAACGTACGAAACAAGAATGCCAGGATGAAGGCGACGACCACGGACTCGACGGTTTCTCGCCAACCACTTTGCGGGCGTTGTAGATCCGATTTTCTGCGGTCTTTCGCATCGCCCGGCTTGTCGGTGCTGGAGGAACCGGCTTTGGGCTTGGAATTAGTTTTGGGCATCGTCTCAATCGGTTTTCAGTTGGAAGTAGCACGGGACCATTGTCCCGTGACGGCTTGGGATCGCTTGGGACGGTCCCGTGACCGCTCGGGACAGTGGTCCCAAGCTACGGTCGAGTCAGTGAATGTAACGAATGCGTGAGACGTCCGGGATGCGGAACCGCCGTTCGACTCCGCCGACTTTCAACTTGCCGGGTCGCGACGGCAAGTGAACCAGGAATGGCTTGCCGATCAGCAATCGCTGGTTCACGACCGGCTCCTTCCAATTGCGGCTGTCGGACGAGACCGGGCTGTTGTCTCCCAACACGAACATTTCCTCGGGACCAAGCACATACGCCGAATTCACCGCGTGTCGCGCTCGACCCGGAGTGTAGTACACGTCCCGATACAGCTTGAGCGATTCGACCAACAGCGTTCCGCCGTGGGCCGCGAATCTCACGCGAGCGTCGCGATCGACCACCAACTTGCCCGCATCCCCGATCGGTTCCGGGATATCCCACGGATTGACGGCTTGCCAACCATCCAACGCGACGCTGACTCGATGATCAAACAGCGACATTTCAATCACCACGCCGTCCTTGGTGTCGACTTCCGCCGGCCAGTCTTCCGCTCGCAACGGAGACGTCTTGCCGTCTTGATACAGCTGAATCGAACGACGCTCCGCATCGACATGGCACTGAAATCGGCCCGTCGGATGCCACATTTCCACGACGAATTGGCCGGACGATTCCGTGAAGTGAACGTTCATGGAGACCATCAAATCCAGAATGGGAACACTGGTGCGTTCGTCCTCGGGCCCGTTGTACGCATACCCGTCCGTGATGGGGGCTCGATGCGACTGCTCGAACAGATCACGCACGGACTGCTGAAACTGAATATCGCGATCCAGTGCCTGCAATCGCTGCAACCATTGAGCGGACATCACGCCTCGACAGGCTAGTTCGCGGCTGTTGAAGTCATATTCGATCGGAGTTGCAAAAGGGACGGCCCCATCCGGGTTGAGCACGTCGCGGATTCCGTTTGGCGCATCCCGGTTCAGCGAGACGACGCTGCGGTGTTCCCCGCCCGAACGAATCCAATGCCGATACGTCACCCATTCCGAATTGGGTGTCGTTGTATCGACGGGCCTGAACCGGAATCCCGAGCCGCTGCGCTTCCAAGACGGCTCACGATTGGAAGCGGATGTTCGTGGTTCCTGGCGAGTCAGCACCCAACGAGGCCGCCAGTTCTGGTCATCACGCGGTTCAAATTCTTGGTCGTACACCAGAATCCGAGTCGATCGTTGGCTGTCCAAATCTTTTCGTTGCAGTTTTCCATTGATGAGCACATCCCCAGCACGGACGAGCACGCTTTCCCCTGGCAAGCCGATCAGCCGTTTCACGTAGGCTTCATTGGGCTCGTACGGATTCCGAAAGACAATGATTTCCCAACGATTCGGCAGCCGAAACAGATACGCCGCCTTGTGAACCAGAAGTTGATCGCCCTGATTGACGGGCACGTCCGAGATGTCGATCTCCGGCTGCGAGCAATTCGGACAGCGAACAATTCTCGCCGCCGTTTGTAGATCCTGGGCCTTGGCCGATCCGCCGGTCACGGAGTCGTCGAACGCGGCACCCACGGTGAATTCGTGCCGACACGACGGGCAAACCACCTGTCGATGAAAACCCAACAGGCACGGTGCCATGGATCCCGTCGAAATCATGTAGCCTTCGACTTCGAACGTGCGAAACAGAATCACGGCAATCACCAAGCACACGGCGATATCCACGAGCGCGCGGAGCGAGATCGAGTCGCGCGGTGCGTCATGTTCGGACGGCTCGGGTTTCTCGGAGTCGGTTTCCATCGCTGCACGGCATCTGTCGGGACTGGATCGCACGATTCGCGAATCGTGCAACTGTTACGCATCCAACAACCGCACGAAATGGTACTCCGTCCGCAGTCAACCACGAACCCGAGTTCTAGTGTAACCCGAGTGCGAGACAGGGTTAGCTCGGGACCATTGTCCCGAGCGTCACGGGACAATGGTCCCGAGCTAGTGCGCCTGTGAGCGCATCGGATCAGCGAGGTGTAAGTCCTCGCCGGGGTTTGGTTTTGAACCC
>JAQBZS010000413.1 GCA_027622115.1 Planctomycetota bacterium
AAAAACACGAATGAGTTCCATCTATTTGCTACTTCTTGTGAATTAGTCTCGCTGGGTTAAGGATTAGTGCGTTCGAGGTCATCCAATCGAGGCGGAAATGAATGGTCCCTCGATGTTGCGGAACGATCCGGAAGAGACCCTGCCCTCGCGCGTTGCGTCCATCTGGTCTCACGTGAAGTGATCTATAGGATGGGCTGCGTGTCAACGGAATCATGCTGGCCCAATTCTGGGCGAACCGCGAAACTGATTTCGATCCGACGCTCGCTCGTTGTCTCAAGCCAGAGGATTCTCCGATGTCTCGATTGGCCTCGCTCCTGCTTGCCGCGCTGTTCTTGACGTCATTCGCGGACGCCGATGACGGCAAGCGACTGACGTATCTCGACGAAAACAACCCGTGTTATCCGCACGCGAGTTTCCCCAAGCTGATCACACCGCAATGGGTCGGTGAAGAGGGCGTCGAAGCCGTGGTCGTGTTGGCGATCGACGACATGCGCGACCCTGCGAAATACGAACGCTACCTGCGGCCGATCTTGCAGCGGCTGAAGGCGATTGATGGCCGAGCACCCGTCAGCATCATGACGTGCAGCGTCAAACCCGACGATCCGCAATTGCAGGCGTGGCGCGACGAAGGATTGAGCATCGAAGTCCATACGATCGATCATCCGTGCCCGCTGCTGAACGGCGGCGACTTTCCCAAAGCAAAGTCCACGTACGATCGCTGCGTGGATCTGCTGCACAAGATTCCGACACGGCATCGCGAATCGCCCGTTGCGTTTCGCATGCCGTGCTGCGATTCGCTGAACACGGTCAGCCCGCGGTTCTTTTCGGAAATCTTCAATCGCACCACTCCCGACGGTCACTTCTTGAGCATTTCGTCTTCCGTGTTCAACGTGTTCACGCCCGCGGACAAATCGATCCCCCGCGACCTGCTGTTCGATGCGGACGGTCGCGAGCGGTTCCGCAAATACATCCCGCATCAAAATGGCTCGGCCCCGCGAAACCGCTTCAACAACTTCATCGAAAACTACCCGTACCCGTACGTAGTTAATCGCATGTGCTGGGAGTTTCCGTGCGTGGTCCCCAGTGACTGGGAGGCTCAGCATCTGCACCAGCCCAACAATCCCGTCACGGTGACGGACATGAAAACGGCGCTCGACATCACCGTGCAGCAGCAGGGTGTGTACTGTCTCGTCTTTCATCCACACGGTTGGATCAAGAACAGCCAAGTCGTGGACATCATTGATCACGCCGTTAAGCAACACGGCACGAAGGTCAAGTTCCTGACGTTTCCGGAATCGCTGGACCGCATCAATCGGAACTTACTCGGTTCCGAGACCCTGCGTGATCCGCAAGGCGGCGACAACGGCGTTCGTTTGGTCGATGTCAATCAGGACGGGTATCAGGATGTCGTGATTGGCAACGCTCGCCGGCGAGAAACGCGAGTCTGGAATCCTCAAGCCTCCAAATTCGAAATCGTGCCGCACTTCGCGCAGTTGACCGGCAAGCAAGAGCGGCCGCAGGGTGAGGTCGGTCAGTTTGTTTCGATGCCGGATGTCGCGGGGCTGAAGTTCGTGCAATTGTCGCCAAGTAGCGGCGTCGCATCCGGTGGGGTGTCTCTTTTTCTCGCCCAACGATTCCAGAATGGAAAGTGGACCGAAGACGCACCGCTCAAGGACTTGCTGCACAATCACATCAAGCTCGGCCAAGAGCATCCCGACGGCAATCTGGTCGACGTGCTGTTCAGAGAACTAACGAAGAACGGTTCGTCGCTCGCGCTGGTGACTCGCAAGCAGGGCGATGTTCACAACACCGTCGTCCTGCATTGGAGTGCCAAACCGGGCGAATGGCAGCGACTTCGAGCGCAAGTGCCGACCGAGATCGCCGGCGGGCTCGCGGAACCAGGGCATCCTCGCGTGCGGTTCGTCGACATCGACGAGGATGGAGACGACGACTGCGTGCTTTCGCCAAAACAAACCGACGCGAATCCGAATCCGCAATTGCGAGTTTGGTTGATGGACTGGTTCGCGACCGGGAAGGCGATTCGAGTCACGCTGCCGGATGCCGTGAAGACGATGCCCATCGTTCGTGCCGACGGTTCGGACAACGGATTCTTCGTCCGCGACCGACATCTGTGCTGGCAAAACGAAGACACCGACCGACTGCCCCACTTACTACATCGCGTCTCGTTCGACGCCGTCTTGCAGGATCACATCGACAACGCCGCCAAACAGGGCAACTTCCCGCCGCCGCGAACACCGGAACAATCGGCGGCGCTGATTCAAGTGCGGCCGGGTTTGCGAGTCGAACTGGTTGCGGCCGAACCGTTGATTCGCGATCCGGTCGCCTTCGACTGGGATATCACTGGGCGATTGTGGGTCGTCGAGATGGGCGATTATCCCAGCGGGGCGACAGACGACGGCACCGCTGAAGGTGGCAAGACCAAGGGCGGCGGACGCGTGCGAGTCCTCGAAGACAGCGACCACGACGGGCGCTTCGATCGAGCCACCACGTTCATCGACGGGTTGCAGTTCCCGACCGGCATTCAATTGTGGCGAAACGGCGTGCTGATCTGTGCTGCCCCGGAGATCTTCTACGCGGAAGATTCAGACGGCGACGGCAAGGCGGACGTCCGCAAAACGCTCTATCGCGGATTCGGTGAAGGCAACCAACAGCATCGCGTCAACGGTCTGCGGTTGGGGCTCGACAACTGGCTGTATATCGGCAATGGCGATAGCGGCGGCAAGATCGAAGCGGTTCAAGCTCTGATCGAGTCCAACGGGAAGCTGCACGCTCCGGTGGCCATCAGCGGACGCGATTTGCGAATTCGCCCGGATCAGGGGCTGATGGATCCGCAGTCAGGGCAGACGCAATTCGGTCGCAACCGCGACGATTGGGGCAACTGGTTCGGCTGCAATAACTCGAACCCGATGTGGCACTATGTCTTGGCCGATCACTATCTCCGTCGCAATCCGCACGCCGTGGTCAAGAGCACTCGGCACGTGGTTCCGGGCACGCCGGGTGCCGCGCCCGTCTTTCCAATCAGTCGCACGCTGCCGCGTTTCAACGACTTCGGCGGCGTCAATCGATTCACGTCGGCGTGCAGCACGATGATCTATCGCGATCGACTTCTGGGCGAGCAGTTCTACGGCAACGCGTTCACGTCGGAACCTGTCCACAATCTCATTTCGCGACTGGTGCTCACGCCGGATGGCGTCACATTCAAAGGCCAACGTGCCGCGGACGAAACCAATTCCGAGTTCCTTGCGTCGCGTGACAACTGGTTCCGCCCGACGATGATTCGCACGGGACCGGACGGCGCGTTGTGGTTTGCGGACATGTATCGCGCCGTGATCGAACACCCGAAATGGATCCCGCCCGAGTGGCAAGCAAAGCTCGACTTGCGAGCCGGCCACACGATGGGTCGCATCTACCGAGTGGTTTCGGATGCGTTCACGGATTGCTGCCGCCCGAATGAATCGCCAAACGCGCCGGTGCATCCCACGTCATCACCCGGCGACACGTTGCGCTGCTACTTTGACAAGGACGCCGCGCAGGTCTCGTCCGCCGAGTTGATCAGCCGGCTTGCCAGTCCGAACGGTTGGTGGCGAGACGCCGCGCAGCGGATCCTCGTGCAGCGACAAGCTGACAAGGCGGTCGTATCGAACCTCGTCAAGATGGCCAACGAGCACGAATCACCGCTCGCACGCTTGCACGCGATCTGCACACTCGACGGGCTCGACGCACTTGGGAACGGACTTCAAACCCCGCCGCCATTTGTGTTTATCGCAGACGGTCTTCGGGCGAGGACCACAGACAGTCATCCGGGCGTGCGGCGACATGCGATTAGACTGATCGAGAAACTCCGCAGCGGAGTCCATGGATCCCGGATTCAACTCCCCGTGGCTCATCCAGACGAGGATATCCGACAGAGAATGCGTCGTTGGAATCAATATGACATCGCGCTGCGTGACCGGTTGTTGGACCCCGATCCGCAAGTCCGACTGCAATTGGCATACTCGGCTGGCGCGATGCAGGGCGAATTACGCCACGCGACTTTGGGCCGACTGCTTCGCATGCATCATCGTGATCCGTGGTTGAACGCGTCGATCCTGAGTTCGCTGACCAAGGACGACTTCCCCGCCATCATCCAATTTGCCGACCCGTCTCGGCACGGCATGGCTCCGTCTCGCGAATTGACGGCCACGCTGATCGGACAGGCGGCGGCGTTCGAAAAACTGCAATCGATGGAAAACGCGATCCTGGCTTTGTTGCCGGACCCACTTCCGGTTTCGACGACTGAATCGCCGCTGAAGAAGAACAACCCGCCATTTTCGGTTGCGGCCTGGCAGACGCTGACGATCACGGTGTCCGAGATTCGTAGGCATCCCAAGGCGTGGAAGACGCTGATGACATCGGAAACGTTCGCTAAGCGATTCAACAAGTCGCTGGCTGACGCCGTCCGAGTCGCCGTTGATGTGGGCGAGAATCCGGCGTCCCGAGTGCTGGCCGTGCAGTTCGCGGGTCTGGGCGGGCTCGCAGACCCGCAGGCCGTGAAGTTGCTTTCAAGTCATTTGACGCCGCAATCGCCCGACACGCTGCAGCAGGCGATCGTCACGGCACTCGCAGCGCATGGGGACCAAGACGCTCCACAACAACTATTAGCGGGCTGGCGAGCCCACAGTCCTCGACTTCGCACGGCGATCCTCGACGCGTTACTCGAACAGGACCGCTATCGCGACGCGCTGCTGGAACACATCGAATCCGGCCAGATCGGCATCGTGGACGTGGATGCCGTACGCCGCGAACGCTTGCTGACCACCGGCTCCAAGCCCTCTCGCGCACGAGCCGCCAAGCTGTTCGCGGTTTCAGCGACGTCCACGCGGCAAGCCGTCATCGCCCAATTCCAGAATGCGCTGAAACTGAAAGGAGACCTGTCACGCGGTCGTCAGGTCTTCGAGAAACGCTGTGCCATCTGCCACAAGTTGGGTGGAATCGGCAAGTCGATCGGCGCCGATTTGACGTCGCTGCGGGATCGTTCCGGCCCTGCGCTATTGATCGCGATTCTGGATCCGAATCGAGCCGTGGAGTCCAAGTTTCTCAGCTTCACGGCGGTCACCGCCGCAGGTCGCACGTTCTCCGGAATGCTGCTGGCGGAAACCGGGACCAGCATCACGCTGATCAGTCCCGACGGAAAAGAGCACGTCATTCGTCGAACTGAGCTGGAAACACTGGTCGGCTCGAATCGGTCATTGATGCCGGAAGGCTTCGAGCGGGACATGTCCCAGCAAGACCTCTCCGACGTGATCACCTTCGTGCAATCGACCGCCGTGGCCAGCAAGAAGTTTCCTAACAACCAGCCGCGTACGATCGAAGCCGACAAGGAGAATTCGCTCACGTTGCCAGCCGGCGCCGCAGAAATCTTCGGCCCGACGCTCGTGTTCGAGCAGCAATTCAAGAACCTGGGTTTTTGGAGTTCGCGGGAAGACTACGCGGCCTGGACCATCAACGTTCGGGCAGCCGGTCGATATAGCGTCCAATTGGACTATGCCGTGGAAACATCCTGTGCCGGAGATGAACTCCACCTCGCTGTTGGCGGCACCGTCCCCAAAGGCCGAGTCCCATCAACGGAGCGTTGGGACAATTATCAATCCTGGAACTTCGGCACGATCGAACTGCCGGCACGCACCAGCCGGCTCGTCGTCTCAACCCCGGTCAAGCCGCGGCAGGCATTGATCGACTTGCGAACGATTCGCTTACGGCTTGTTCGTTAGAATGCGTTTCAGAGTGGCTTCCTGAATCGGCGACATCTTGTCGCCGGAATCCGTGTCGGCAAAATGCCGCGATGTGCGTCGCGGGATCATCGTCTTTAGGCACTTGGAGTGATCATGGGCGAAGCAAAGTTTGATTCAATGCTGCAATTCGGCGTGACCGTGATCATTCTCGGCCCGGAATTCGCCAGTGCGTATCAAGGGGCGATCTTGGAGTTGCAAGAGATTCCCGAAATGGCCGAGGTGATTGATCCACCGCTCATGGTGTTGGACCTTTCGAGAATCGAGTACTTCGGGTCGGCGTTTATCGCATTCTTGATCATGATCTCGAAGAAGGTTCGGGCGAGGCCCGGCGGCCGCTTCGCCGTGAGCGGTTTGACAACTTTCGCTGAAATGGCCCTGCATACGTCCAAGGTTGACGAGGTGTTGACGGTTTTTGAGTCCACGACGGACGCGGTGGAGGCTCTGGCCAAAACTCGCGAGAACGCGTAGGGTTGATTCGCTGCTTAGACCGGAGACGAGGGTAACATTCGTTCGGACACATGGGTGCCGATAATATACTTCCTAAAATAATATCACTCTTAGGAACGGGTCCGAAACAACTTGAACGATTAACCGATCATGGGTGGGTTTGGGGACTCGCTACGGCACTCTCCGTGAAGGGATCCAAGGCAAGCATGACCCCGGTCCCGTCAACGAGAACGCGTAGAAGCTATCTGAAAAAGGGGTCTGACCCTCTCCGGCCTCAGTTTTTGCCGGGTTTTAGCGAGGCCTCCAAAGGGTCAGACCCCTTTTTCAGATAGCTTCTAGACCTTAAACAAGCGAGAGTCGAGCTTGAAACAAGCGAGTTTTCGAGCGCAGCGGGCACCGGCCC
>JAQBZS010000414.1 GCA_027622115.1 Planctomycetota bacterium
GAGCATTGAACTTTGAACCACCCGACCCCAGCCCTTCTAACCGTCAAGTTGTCGAACAAGGAGTGGTTGAGGGTGATGGACGCGCAACCTACAAAACCTCGGCAGTCAGCACTGCGTTTGTTCGCTCGATTGCATGCCGAGCAGAAGCAAGACACGTGGCTTGCGGTTGCGTTGGTGGTGATCCTAGGTCTGGTTAACGGTCTTGGCGTGGTGCTGTTGGTGCCGCTGATGAATGTCGCCGGACTGGGGAACTCGACCGAGTCGATTCCCGCGACGATGGTGAATCACGTGTTGAGTTTCGCGGGAATCGATCCGACATTGGCGGTCATGATCGGCCTCTTCTTGGCGATCACGCTGAGTCAAGCCGCGCTGCTGTGTTGGCAATCCCAACTCCATGTGCGCGTGCAGCAGCGTTTGACGGAGTCGCTTCGAAACCGATTGTTTCACACCATCGGCCGAGCGAATTGGTCGATGCTCCTCTCTCTACGCCGCTCTGACCTCATACATGTCATGACCATGGAAATCGATCGCATCTCGGTCGGTTCGATTCACGCCATGCGTCTGGCCAGCCATACGATTTTGATCACGGTTTACGTGGCTGCGGCGTGCGCGATGTCACCGCTTGTCACGGCCGTGGCTGTTGTCTGTGCCGCGACAACCTGGCCGTTGGTTGCCGGCTTCAATCGGCGTTCCAAACGTAGCGGTTACGACTTTACCGCGACTTCTCGCCTGTTCCATCAAGCCATTGAAGAACATCTGGCCGGGCTGAAAGAAGTTCGCTGTCTGGGACTCCAGCACGAGCACGGTCGGCAGTTCCAATCGTTGACCGCGGCGTTGACGCATTCACGCCTGCGGTTCCAACTGGCTCTGACTCATGCGGATTTTGCAACGCGTGCGACTTCGTTCATTTCACTCGCCGTCATTGCGTATTTGTCGCTGACAGTTTTTCGGCAAGACGTCAGTCACTTGGTGGTGTCCGTGTACGTTTTTGCGCGCGTGTTTCCGTTGGTGGGTCAAATCCATCAGAGCCGTCAACACGTCAGCCACATGCTGCCTGCACAGGGCAACTACCACGAATTCCTCGACTCGCTCAGCCAGTCCTCGGATGCACGCGGAATCGGCGATGTCAGCGGGATGGGCTTGTGTGGGGCAACTCCTCGATCCCGGTCGAGCCCTCGCATGGCCCCACCATCCGTCTCCGTCAAGCACGAACATGGGTACGACCCGCTGCGACAAGTTTCTTGTGACGGAGTCTGGTTTCGTTACGACCGTTCCAGCGAAAACTGGTTGTTCAAAGACTTGTCGATCGAATTCCCAGCAGGAGCAACATCCGCGATTGTCGGTGCGTCCGGTGTTGGGAAAAGCACTCTAGTGGACCTATTGACGGGTCTGCTGCAACCCGAGCGAGGTGACGTGCGGATTGATGGTGACGCGTTGGAACCGGCGTTCGCTGACACGTGGCAAACCAGAATCGGTTATGTCACTCAGGACACCTTTCTATTTCGAGACACGGTTCGTGCCAACCTGATGTGTGCTCGACCGAACGCGAGCCCGGAAGCGATTCAGCATGCGATTCGGCTGGCGGCGGCCGAATTCCTATGGGACTTACCCGACGGCCTGAACACCGAAATTGGAGATCGCGGCACTCGGCTGTCCGGCGGAGAACGACAGCGGCTCGCGCTGGCCCGAGCCGTGCTTCGAAATCCCAGCCTGCTCATTCTGGACGAAGCCACCAGCGGTCTCGACCCACGGACACAACATCGGATTCACCAACGACTGGAACAATGGCAGCACGCGATGACGGTCATTCGTATCGCGCATCGACCCTCGGTTCTCGTCGGAGTCCAGCACATTTTCGTCTTGGACGGTGGCCGAGTGGTCCAATCCGGTTCGTACGAACAATTGGTGCAAGATCGCAGCGGTCACTTTGTGTTATTGATGCAGGCAGAGTTGGCTGCGGTCGAAGTGAACCAGTCCAGCCGGGCCGCGTGACTGCGCTCTGCCGCACGTTCCATGAGACGGAAATCAACACGAGCCATGTCCACGGGTTTTCTGATTACGGATGCCGGCGTGTTCGACGGAAACGACGTGTTCGACGGCGACATTCTGGTTGTCGAGAACCGCATCTACGCGGTGGCGCGCGGGATCGTCAACCGAAAACTGCCACGCATCGATGGCAACGGTTGGTGGGTGCTGCCCGGTCTGATCAACGCACATGACCACCTGGATTGGACGGCCAGCCCAAGACTCGGACGTGGTCCTTATGCGAATTCGTATCAATGGGCGGGCGACGTCCACTTGCCCGAGACGGAGCCGGTGGCATCGGTGCTGTCCATGAGCGACGAGGCTCGGCTGATGTGGGGCGGACTGAAGTGCGTGATCTCGGGTGTCACGACGGTGATGCATCACAACCCTCTGAAGCCGCTACTGACCTCATCACGTTTCCCGGTTCACGTATTCCATCCCTACCGCTGGAGCCATTCTCCGGGATTCAGCAAGTCGCTTCAGCAGGACTTTGAAGCCTACGGTGGACAGGGTCTATTTTTTATTCACTGTGCCGAAGGTACGGATGACGCTGCACGTGGTGAATTTCAGCAACTCGACCGCCTGGAAATGCTCGATTGCAATACCGTCCTGATTCACGGCGTCGGCCTTGGCGTCGGCGATATCCCGCGGTTGAAGTCGTCCGGCTGTCGGCTGGTCTGGTGCCCGTCCTCCAACGAGTTCCTGTTGGGTGGCACTGTGGAACCCGCGGTTTTGAGATCCGGCATCCCCGTTGCGTTGGGCTCGGATTCCTCGGTGTCCGCGGAAGGGCACTTGATTGACGAACTGCGAGCCGCCGCACGGACCGGCGTGTTTTCTCCGCTCGAACTGCTCAAGCTTGTGACCAGCCAAGCAGCCGTGACGCTCAATTTGACCGAGGGGCGTGGCTCACTTGTCGAGGGTGGCGTGGCGGACCTG
This sequence comes from Planctomycetota bacterium, assembly GCA_027622115.1. Classification (GTDB taxonomy): domain Bacteria; phylum Planctomycetota; class Planctomycetia; order Planctomycetales; family Planctomycetaceae; genus JAQBZS01. The sequence goes on from JAQBZS010000414.1 coordinate 2,962, forward strand.
TTTGCCATCCGACGATCCACCGACGATCCGGCAGCCGACTTACTGAATTCAAGTCGCGACGACGTGGAAGCCGTGGTCTGCAACGGTCGGGTCTTGATGTGGAAATTGAATGGACCATTCGCGGACGAGTGCGTGGAGTGCGACGCGGAAATCCGGGGGCTGCATCGCATTCGTTTTCCGCTGCAACAATTGATGACGGAAACTCCTTCTGCGGTGTTGGACGCGCTTCCGAACTTCTTGAAAGACGTCTACAACACGGTCAGCGCGGATGACTGATCGTCGTAGGGTACTGTCGAAGCAAACCATGATGGCGGTGCGTCTTCGGTCTCGATTCAAAGTGATGTCGACTTGCATCGCAAATGCGAGATTCGTTGGTTTGCTGACGACTCACCGACGGTTTACGACCTCGACACATCCTACGGTGAATCATCCGCGCTCGAGGTAATATGGAGAGCGTCTGAATGGCGTGACGATTCAAATTCGCTTCTCAAAAGGATGCGCGATGAACTCCGGCCGAGTGATCCTGATCAACCCTCGTATGTGGTCGAACCGTAGCCGTCGTTGGCCGTTGTCCTTGCTGGCGTTGGGTGCCGTGCTGGACGGCAAATACGACTACGAGATCATCGACGCCAATGTCGACCCAGATCCGGTCGGGACGGCACTGAAATTGATCGATGAGGCCCCGTGCCGACTGGTCGGTGTGGGCGCGATGCCGGGTCCGCAAATCGCGCGGGCCATCGAAATCTCGGCGGCGATACGCACCGCGCGGCCGCACGTCCCGATCGCTTGGGGCGGCTATTTCCCCACGATGTATCCGGACTCGGCCATCAATGCGCCGTATGTGGACTATCTCATTCGAGGACAGGGCGAACAAACCTTGTTGGACTTGCTGGAGCGTCTACCCGATGCCGGCAGCCCTCAAGACATGGGCTTATCCGCCGCCGATCCCTCGGCACTGAGCGGCATGACGGGACTGACGTTCAAGCGAGATCAGCAGTTCGTCCACACACCGGAACGCAGCTTCCGGCCGCGGCACGAATTCCCGCCGTATCCGTATGACCGAGTCGGACCGGCCACGAACTACGTCAAACCCAGCTTCTTGGGGCGCAACACCGCCGTTCACGAAGTTTCCATGGGATGTCGTTTCCACTGCAATTTCTGTGGCGTGGTGTCGATGTTCAACGGCCTGACACGATCCGAACCCAGCGACCGCCTGGACCAAACTCTGACCACCATCCGCCGGCAATACGGCGTCGACTCGATGCAATACTACGACAACAACTTCTTCGATCGAGATGAGACGACGATTCCCACGTTGGAAGTGTTGGCTCGCCACCAACTCCCCTGGTGGTGCTTTGCCCGAGCAGATGTACTGGCCAAGTATCCCACGAAGACCTGGGAACTGATCCGCAAGACCAAGCTCGCCATGGCGTTCATCGGAGCCGATGCCGTCACGGATGCGGGGTTGAAGAAGCTGCGGAAAGGCACGCGAGTCGATCAGACAGTCGAAGCGGCCAAACGCTGCCGCGAGTACGGTGTTATTCCCGAATTCTCGTTCATTCTGGGCGGTCCCGGCGAAGATGAATCCGAAATTGAACGCACGTTGGAATTCATCCGACTTATCAAGCGCATCCACCCACAATGCGAGATTATTCTTTACTTTTACAGCCCGACTCCCCAGCGAGACCCGGGCGCTCGAATGGCCGATGAAACGCAAACGCGATTGCCGGTTTTGAACAACTACGGGCCGGACGGGCCAGAATTGCCGACAACACCTGAAGAATGGACGCAGCCGCAGTGGGTGAATTATGTCTGTCATCGCGACGCTCCATGGCTCAAGCCTCGCACGCGTCAACGGGTTCAAGATTTCGCACGAGTCTTGGCATGCCGATTCCCCACCGTCCAGGACTACAGCACACCGCGATGGGGAAAAGCCCTACTGAGGACGCTGGCCGGGTGGCGATACGCGACGAAAACGTATAGTCGGACGTGGGAATTGGATTTGGCACGACGGTTAATTCCACTTCGCCAACCGCAAAACGAAAGTTTGTAGCGTATCCACATCTTGTCGCAAGAAGACGGTACAGCATGCACCGCTCGCCTGAACTCGTTTCCTCAAACGAAGGTTATCGGCTGTGGGCATCCACGTATGACACGACGCGAAGTCCGCTGCATCTTTTGGAGGAGCACGTGTTGAGCCGATGGGTTCAGGACTTCCGTCGGGGCGTCGCTCTCGACGTGGGCTGTGGGACTGGACGATTGATGCGTTGGCTAAGAGCGCGCGGGTTCGAGTCCGTGGTTGGGGTCGACCGAAGTCACGAAATGTTGCAAGTCGCGGTCGACACCGATTGCGTCGTTGTCAACGGAGATGCAATACGGCTTCCGATTGCCAGCCATTCGGTGGATGTGGCGTGCAGTTCGTTCACGCTCAATCATGTGCGCGACTTGCAGCTGGCCGCGGCCGAAATGGCACGATGCGTGCGGACGGGCGGCACAATCTACGTCGCCGAGTATCATCCCATCGCGACGGAACACAACTGGACACGCTCGTTCAAGTCCGACGATCAGACTGTCTCGATCCACTTATTCCCACATCGAACGGAAGACTACATCGAGGCGTTTCAGTCGGTTGGCTTTTCGCTGGTCCGCATGGCGGAACCGAAAGTCGGGCTCGAGCTGTTAGCCATCAACGATCCGCGCGTCCCCGCATTCGTCGATCGATTCGCTGGTGTCCCATTGATTCTCATGATGATGTTCCAGTGCGCGAAGACATGACCCGATCCGCGTCGGGAAGTCTTGCTACACGCGGAAGCTGGGGTTGTCGCAACTGTCGTTTCGAATTATTCCAACCGCCGTTCCTGTGGATCGAGTTCGTTCATCTCCCACGGTCGATGCGGTGACGGAAGTGATTTGACTGCCATGGCTGAACCAACCGATCCGCTGCTTCGCGATGTGGAACTGCCCTTGGTTGCCAGACGACAACTCTTGGGACGTCCAGTCGAATTCCACACGAATTCCCGGGTTGTGCTTGAACACGTTCTTGATTTGACCGGCGGTGAACTCAAGACATCCTCGGCAGACGGATTTGTGCCGGTCGCGCGTCTTGTGCTGATTCGGCATGAGGTGCCAGCGACGAGTCTGTCGCATCGCGAAGTCCTGTATCGCATGCCACAACCGAACCGATTGCTGATCTCGGCAGGCCAGAGTTTTGGTGTCGTGGAAACAGATTCGGCTCACGGGGTTGCTTATCTGAGCGACGCGTTGATCGCGGACCGCGAGTTTCTGAAGCGTGCATTCATTGAAGCAATGAGCCTGCGGCTGATTACCGGTCCGGAACGCTATCCGATTCACGCGGCACTTGTGGGAACCGGCAGCAATGCACTCCTTCTGACCGGCAATTCCGGCTCCGGGAAAAGTACGCTGGCGTATTTGGCGTCGCAGCGAAGACTCACGACTTACAGCGAAGATGTGGTGTATGTGCAGAGGTCTCCGGATGTCCGCATCTGGACTCGACCGACCGCCATCACACTGCTGCCGGATGTGGCCCGCAAATACAGCGACATCGAACACATACCAACCACACGGCTGGCGACCGGTAAGGATAAGGTCGTTATCAATGACGGCATCCAAACGGGATCGGAATTCTTGAAGCGCATCGGGGTCTGTTTGCTATGCCCAG
>JAQBZS010000415.1 GCA_027622115.1 Planctomycetota bacterium
ATGTTGCTACTCAGAGCGACCCTGTGGATTGTGCTGCCGTGTGCGTTTTTCGTTGCGTGGTTCTTTATCTCTTTTTCGTGTGAGATACTTCTTCGCTGATCGCCGCAACACCCCAAAGAAAGGGCGGAAGCCGGTCCAATTGGCCGAAACCAATCAAACCGGCTTCCTCAATCCCTCTCTCCCTAACGACGCTTGGTAAGTCCTTGCGGGTCGTTACGCTTGCCACAGTCAAGACGACCAATCCAGAGGATTGACCGTTACGGGAATGACTCAACAAGTCGCTTTGTCGCGTCGACCTCGTTGGGAAAGACTCAAGCAAATTGCGACGCATCGCTCGAGGTGGGATGACCGAATTTTAGATTTGAGATTTGAAATCTTTACGTCCCTGCGGCGAACGGCCGGGCTAAGACTCAGTGAATCTTCAGGCTGGCGACACCGACGATTGCCAACAGCGCCGACCCAATCCAAAACCGCACAACGATTTTGATCTCGTGTTGTCCTTGAAACAAAAAATGATTGTGAAGTGGACTGCAAGCAATCAGCCGCCTGCCTGTCAGGCGAAACCAACCCACTTGCAGGATGACGCTCAGTGTTTCGATGACGAAGACACCGCCGACAATCACCAGCAGTACTTCCTGTCGAGTCACCAAGGCTGCCAGACCGAGAATCGCTCCGACCGCCAACGCGCCCGTGTCTCCCATAAAGACCTGAGCCGGATAGCAATTGAACCACAAGAAGCCGAGCACGGCTCCGACGAGTGCTCCAACCACAACGCTAAGTTCGCCGGCTCCGGCGATGTATGGAATAGACAAGTATTCCGCCATCACCATGTGGCCGGCCAAATAGGTCAGCGCCACAAACGCGGCTCCGGCGAAAATCGTGCAGCCACCGGCAAGTCCATCCAAACCATCCGTCAGATTGACGGCGTTTGAACTGCCGACGATGACCAACACGGCCCACAAAACAAAACCGCCACCCAACCACACTCCGTAGTCGCCGAACGGCCAAATCAACTCTAATCCGTGCGGATGATCCACGTGCTCGTAATAAAGCACCCATCCGATCATCAGTCCCAGAATGAGTTGGACCACCAGTTTCTGGCGAATCCCCAGTCCATTCCGAGTTGTGCTGAGTTTGATCCAATCATCAACCGCTCCCAAGGATGAAAATCCCAAAGCCGCGAACAACCCGAGTTGCACATAACGGCTTGTAAGATCGCCCCACAGGAGCACTGCCACAACAACCGCCGCCACCACAAACAGTCCGCCCATAGTGGGCGTCGCATTCTTATTCGCTTGAATCTCGTTGAGTCGTTCCGAAGCACTATCAACGCGTTCTCGAAAACGACTTTGTAGCCACCGAATTGCCATCGGCCCTAACAAGATGGCCATCAGAAACGATGTCACGCTTGCCAGAGCAATTCTTGCCGTAAGGAAAACTCGGGAATCACCAGACGAGTGTGATTCCACTTGTTCCAAAAGGCCGGAAAATCGATGAAGTAAAAAGACTAACATGTGATGGATGTCGGTCAGTCGAAGCGGGAGTATCTACATTTTGGAAAGTGCTGCAACCCCGGTTTCTCAGTTTTTTCAACTTTGTGAATTCAGCGTCTTTCATCGAGCCCGGGAGTGGCCAATCCGTACGACTGACGCCGCTCGACAATCGCACGTTCTCGCCGCGTCAGCGACGGCTTCTTGTCTTTATCGCTGCACGAACACGCCGACAAAGTCGTCAGGACAAGACCGACAAGAACCACGAGCAGTATTCGCATTCCTGGCACCCCGGCCCTTCACGCTGTATTGCCGGGCGTCGAGACCCACTTCCTCGACGCCCGGTCTTGGTCCTATTGGGAAGCAGCATTTGGAGTGATTGACCCAGAAACCACTGATCCAAAGCCTATGAGCTATCCCCTGTTGCCAGGTGATGCGTCGGATTCCCGCAAACCCTAACGCACCCAATAGAACCATTCGACTAGACTATTTGGCGAAAGATCATCCGCAGTTGCCACGCTTAATCGCGCGACGACTCCCGAACGGCCGCCTACACAACTGCCGACGTGGGAGTGGCAGTTGCAACTGTGTTTTCCGATAAGTAAGAACCTAACTGTGTTTGCTGAATCAGCCACTCGATCACGCGTTCCATTCGCATGCCTCGGGATCCTTTCACCATCACGACGGAGTCCGGCTGAAGCCAGCAATCCAGGACGGTGGTTAAGACACCAAAGTCGACGCACTCAGCGATGTGGTGAGGTGACATTCCGGCAGCGAGGGCGCCATTGGCCACAACGTCCGCATAGCTTCCGAATGCAATAAGCCGTTGAATCCCCGATTTCGCAATCGCTGCTCCGTGTGTTCGGTGAAAGTCAATGTCGTTCGCACCGAGTTCCAACATATCTCCGCTAATAAGAATCGTGTCGCCCTGCCAACAACTCAGCATTTCACATGCAGCGGTCATGGAAGACGGATTGGCGTTGTATGTGTCGTCAATCACGGTCCACCGACCAATTGTTCGAACTTCGCAACGACCCGGCACCGGTTGAAACGATCGCAGTCCACAGTCAATGTCTACGGCGCTCATCCCAATCTCTCGACCGATGGCAATGGCGATCAACGCTGAAGTCACGAAGTGACGCCCGTACGCGTTGACGTGATAACCATAACCTTCGCAGTCGAAATCCAGGCCCGCAGAACTGCATGTGATGTTGGTTGCCACAAGTTGATTGTGAGCTTGCTCGCCAACCGTGATCACTCGACCCCGGCAGCGTTTCGCCATTTTCAAGACTCGTGAATCATCGCCTGCGAGAACCGCGAACCCCGATTCGGGAATTGCTTCGAGTAACTCTCCTTTTGCCAGGACGATGTTGTCTTCGTTTCCGAAGCCCTCTAAGTGGGCTGAGCCAATTCCGGTGACCACGCCGATTTCCGGAGCCGCAATGTGTGCCAACTCAGAGATTTCTCCGAGTGCCGACGCGCCGAACTCCAAAACAGCGAAGTCGTGATTCGATCCGACTCCCAGCAGGCTTAGCGGGACTCCTATGTGATTGTTGTAGTTTTGCGGACTTTGACAGCCGTGAAACCCAGCCGACAACGTCGCGTGGATCATGGATCGCGTTGTTGTTTTCCCAAAACTTCCGGTCACGCCGATGATCAGCGCGTCTAGTTGTTCGCGATACCAACGGGCAAAGTCTCCAAGTGCCGTAAGTGTGTCTTCAACTTCAATTCGAGGCCCGAACGACTCATCGGCAACTGTTCGTTGCACAACCGATGCAACCGCCCCGCGCTGTTTCGCATTGAGCACGAAGTGGTGGCCGTCGTGTCGTTCGCCGCGAATTGCCCAGAAGAGCTGATTTGCGGCCAGTGTTCTTGAATCCATACCGATGTGATTGATCGAAATGTCGCCGGGACGAAATCCCGGCTGATCCGCTGTGGTGGAAGTGCGTGAAAACCCCTTGGGCCGTCCGCCGGTCGCCGCCATGACCTGATCGAGTGAGACAGTGTCCATGTCGGTTTCGTTTAGGCCGGCATTCGTGCTTGATGGGCCAACCCAGTCCACCGCGAGAGGTGCTCGCGGACAACCAGGCGATCATCAAACGGGATTTTACGACTTCCAATCTGCTGAGTTGTTTCGTGTCCCTTTCCTGCAATCACAACGCTGTCTCCCGGCCGAGCGATGTTCAACGACCAGACAATGGCAGCTTTGCGATCGACTTCGACGTGAGGTGTTTGTTCGGCAGGAAATCCCGCCAGAATTTCTTCGATGATGACTTGCGGTGATTCGGTGCGAGGGTTGTCGCTGGTGACAACCGCCACGTCCGCTTCACTCGCGGATCGACCCATGAGCGGTCGCTTTGTTTGGTCGCGATCTCCGCCGGCCCCGAACACGCAAATGACTCGGCCCGATGTCAGCCTCCGTAGACAGCGAACGATGCGGCACAGTGCGTCGTCCGTGTGTGCGTAATCCACGAACACCTGAAATGGCTGACCACATTGAATGCGTTCCAAGCGTCCGGGAACTCGGTCCAGCAACAAACCTTCTCGTATGCGATTGACGCTGATGCCGAGATGAAAGGCCGCTGCCGCCGCGGCCAGACAGTTCGACACGTTGTGTCGGCCGATCAGTGTCGTGAAGACCTCGACATGATCGTTGGGAAAGCTGATTTCGAATTGCGTGCCTTCGACGGATTCATTGAGGATGACGGCATTGGTGTCCGCCGGTCGATCAATCGCGAAAGTCTGCGTGGCGACCGGCAAGTCGGCTTCGAGGAGTTGCCGGCAACCTTCATCGTCGGCGTTCAGCAACAGTGTGCCGTTCGGTTTGCAGTATTCGGCGATGCGGCCTTTCACCTTGCAATACGTATTGAAATCGCCGTGATAGTCGAAATGATCCTGTGTGATGTTTGTAATAACGCCAACGTCAACCAACGTGCCGGCGGCTCGATCTTGGTCCAACGCATGACTTGAAAACTCGATGGCGGCATGGCTGGTGCCTTGCGCGGGCATCGCGGTGAGCCAACGCTGAAGCGTCTGGGAATCGGGAGTGGTCAAGCCGGATGCATGTGTGCTGCAACCGTCGCTGTATTCGATCGTGCCGAGCAAACCTGCTTGCAGCCCGGCCGCCTGAAAGATGGAGCGGATTAGCCAAGTGGTGGTTGTTTTACCGTTGGTGCCCGTGACGGCCGCGAGTTCCAGTTGTCGAGACGGATACCACGCCATGGCCGCACAGAGTTCGGCGAACGCCAATCGCACGTTGGGAACGATGCATTGCGGCACGGACACGTTAAAAATGGGCGTCTGCACGAGCAGGGTTGTCGCCCCGTTGGCGATGGCCTTTGCGATAAACTGAGAGCCGTCGTATCGAGTACCGGGAATCGCGGCAAATAAACAGCCCTCGGTGCAGGCGCGACTGTCTTCGGTGGCGGCCACCACGCGAGCATCCGCACAGCCGACGAAGCTCGCCTGAGGAAACAGGCGTCGCAGGCTGATGGGAACCTGGAATTGAGGCAGCCGATGACTCACGAAGTCGCGTCCATGACTTTCGGCGTCACGTCAAAGCGTAAAGTCCACGCGGGACTGGTCCGCTTCGGCGAGGATCAGGCATCCGAGCCTGTTGCCGCGGGTGAGTGGGAAGTAAAGCGGGGCTTCACGGTGAGATTGTGGGCAAGAAGACGGGCAGGAGGAGTGAAGTGGATTTGCCCGTGTGAAGGATGTGATTGCTTGGCGAACCAGCCCCACAATGGTGTGGTGAACAGTGTTCGTTTTGGCGGGCGGGATTCTGTGGATTCTGGAGAAACGGTCAAGCCGACTTTGGCGTTTTTTCACGGACCTTGTAAAGGTTACACGACGAGTGGCGCATTCGCGTTCGATCGTTAGCCGCAGGAGTAAGGCGTGCGAAATCGTTCGTTTGCGATCAAACGGTTGAACCTATCGCAAGAGTTTGGGAGCCATTCATGCGAAAAATCCTATGCAGCTTGTTGGTGCTCGCGTCGAGCGTCGCGTCCGCTCAGGATCAGCGCGTCAGTCGAGTCTTGGCGAAATTCGATCGGCTTCGTCCCAGCGAGAAGGACCTCGCCATGTATCGGCTCGACTGGGCCGACTCATTGGACAACGCGTGGAAGCGGGCCGCGCGTGAAGGGCGCCCCGTTTTCCTGGTGATCATCCACGCGAAGTACGGCGACATCCAATCCGGTCACTGCTGAGCAACCGCCACGCAGGTCCGGGGGACCTCTTTGATCAACTCAGCGGTCGTGGATTTGCTGCAGCCGTTTATCGTCACGTCTTGGCACGGACATCGGAACGATGCAGAGATTCCCGCAGCCGTTCGAGACGTTTGGCAAGAGAAGTTTGCTCCTCAACCAGGTCGACGACTCAATCGGCAAAGTAATGTCGATCTGGCGGTGTTTGATTCGAAAGGCCGTCTCGTTCACTGGTTCGACGGCATGCCTCGCGATAATCGCGGACGGTTTGAGGCACTGGATCAATACACGCTGCGAGAACTTCGGAAAGCTTCGATCTGGCTGGGAATGATCGAACGCCAATCCAAGAAACTTCCACTCAAGCTGCCGGACTTGAACCCGCCAACTCGCGGCATCCGCGTCTTCGTGAGCTTGAAAGACGACCGCATGACGGCATATCGAGCACCCGTCGTCGAAGTTGTGCCGCTGGACGATCAGGGCTGGAAACCGCTGGCCTATTCTACGGAGCGACGAACTGTTGACGCCGCCGCTCTCAAGCCGTGGCTGTCGCAGATTTATCCGCCGGGCGTGATGGAACGAACGAATCCGGAAACCAAAACGGCCTACCAGATCAAAACGGTTGAGGGGAAGCTGTCGTTGACGCCGATCGATGCGGACGGTCGACACCGCTCCGCGATACTCAGCGGAAACATTCGTCTCACCGACGAAGGCCGGGACGCATTCAGTTACACGGGTCAATTGGAAGTTGTACTCACCTACGACGCAAACTCGTCGACCGTGAAAACATTGCGAGGCGTCTTTGACGGGATTTACCCACGCTTCGACGCGATGCACGACCGCACCCGCCAATTGCCGCTGCAAGCCGTCTTCGAGTCGCGTCCGGAGTTTCCGATAGGGGTAGGAACGGTCGATTGGTTTCGACCGCCCCTCCCTCCGAACCGTACGT
>JAQBZS010000416.1 GCA_027622115.1 Planctomycetota bacterium
AGAGGAAGAGACCTATACCCCCGATAATCCAGCGCCTCCCATGACACTGGCGGACGAGAAGTCCGGGCTTCCGATCCGTTCGCAAAACGCGGAAAAGAAGTCTTCGTCCGGCAAGTCGAACAGAAAGTCGTCTAGATAACACCGTGCAAGGGACCGCCGACGACGGCCAACTGATCGACTCGTCGAGTCACTTGCGGGTCTTCGATCAGCGGCGGAGCGTGATGCGGCTTGATGCGAGCATCAATGACCAACGCCCCCGCACATCCCCAATGCTTTTGGTCGATTGAGGCGCCAACTCCATGGATGTCGGCGGCCGGGTTGGATCGCGTGAAAGTTGTCCACACGAAATTGTTCACCGTTCGAGCCGTGAACTCGCTGTCATCGACGACGACCACCAACGGAAACCGATTAAGCGGATGATCCGTCCCGATTTTTCGGCAAACGCGATCCAATTGCTGGGAATCGACGAATTTACCCGCCTCAACCGCCAGCACTCCCGGCAGACAGATTCGCGGGTTGCGGAATTGTTCCGGCAATTGGAAGCCCGTCGGCAAGGTCTCCGGCAATTCACGTCTGGCTCGTCCGGCGACTGCGATCACCACTTTCGAGCCTGAATTCAGACCGGTTCCGGAATAGTCGAGCGTGTCGATCGTGGTGCGGGTCTGAAAGTGCAAGTCGGTGCTCCAGTTGACTCGTTCGAGCAGGTGCCGCAGAAATGCTGGGAGATTCTCGACGTCCAACATGGGTTGATCCTCACGCGCGATGATCAGCAGATACTTCGCCAACGACAACTGACCCTGACCGAGAATTGCATTCGCGCAGGTCAACAGTTCCTGCGGCCGACGGTTGTCTGAATACGGGACATAGCGTTCGCTGCCAATCGCCAACAGCAAGGGATGGACTCCGGCAGCGTCCACGGCGTGAACCGCATGCACGCCCGGCAGCACCGACGGAATCGCTGGGCCGGTAATCTCATGGATAATGGCTCCGAACGACGTGTCCTCTTGCGGGGGCCGACCGACCGTGGTGAACGGCCAAATGGCATCCTTGCGATGGAAGACTTTCTCGACGTTCAGCACCGGGAAATTGTGGGCCAAGCTGTAATAGCCCAAGTGATCGCCGAATGGGCCTTCCGGAAGCCGCAGGTCGGGGTCGATCGTTCCCGAAATGCAGAAGTCGGCTTCGGCCGCGATCGGCAAGTGACTCTGCCCATGAACCATGCGAAGCGCACGACCGCCGAGTGCCGCGGCGAATGACAATTCCGGTACGCCTTCGGGCAGCGGCATCACCGCGGACAGCATCATTGCGGGGGGGCCGCCGACCAACACGTTGGCTCGCAGTGGTTCGCCGCGTTCGATTGCCGCCGCGTGGTGAATGCCGATCGACCGATGGATTTGGTAGTGCATGCCGACTTGCCGGTTGACGGCGTATTCGCCGCCGGACAATTGGATGCGATACATACCCAGATTCGAATTCTTCCAACCCGGTCGGTCGGGATGTTCGGTGTAGACTTCCGGCAGGGTTACGAATGCTCCGCCATCGTCCGGCCAACTCACGAGCTGCGGCAATTGATCGATCGTGGTTTCACAAGCGGTGACGGCACCGCGGCGACGCTTCCGAGGCCACATTCGCCAGAGCGTCAGAGGCACATCGAGATATCGGAAGGGTTGCCGGAACATTCGCGATGGATCGACTTTGAGTTCGATCAGATGTTTGACGGCGTTGATGGCGTCGCGGAATAGAAAGCGAGTGCGATCGATGGTCCCGAACAGGTTGCTGACCATCGGAAACCGACAGCCCTTCACGCGTTCAAAGAACACGGCCGGCCCGCCTGCCGCATACACTCGCCGCTGGATCTCGGCAGCTTCGAGATGCGGATCGATCTCGACCGAGATGCGCACGAGCTGCTTGGTCCGTTCCAAGTCAGTGACACAATCTCGCAGCGTGCGGTATCCCATGCGTGAGCTTTCCAAACGGCTTGTTGGAAGTTTGAACGGGAGTCAATATTGTGCGGTATCGACTCCCGCCCCGACCCATTCCACCCGTGTTTGATCGAATCAGAACGAGACAGTCATGACAGACGCCGCCTCGGAAACCAACCCGCAACAGGAAACGATTGGCCGAGTCCTCGGTCGCATTCCAAGTGGGGTGTTCATCGTCACGGCGAGTGACGGCGATGGACGTGAAACCGGGCTCTTGGCCAGTTGGATTCAACAAGCCGGCTTCGCGCCTCCGACCATCAGCGTTGCCGTCAACAGGTCACGGTATTTGAACGATTGGTTGGCGAAGAACCCGCGACTGGTGATCAACATCGTGGGTGACAATCAATTCGAATTCCTGAAGCATTTCGGCAAGGGCTTCGAAGCGGACCAGGCCGCATTCGAAGGATTGACTCTCGGACGCGCGACCAACGGCTTGCCGGTCCTGTTGGACGCGATTGGATTCCTCGAAGGATCCGTCACGGTGCGGATCGAATCCGGCGACCACACGATTTATCTCGTCGAGATTGAAAATGCTGGTGCTCATGTTTCGCTCGACGAAACTAAGCCGTACGTTCATGTGCGCAAAAACGGCTTTGGCTATTAATCCGCGTATCCGCGTTCACTTCGAAAACTGGTAGAATGGTAACCCGACGCGTGAGCTTTGATGTTGGGCGTTTTAGTCGCGAAACGACGGCAGCATATAGCCTGGGGTGCAAACCCCAGGTATCAATTCAACCCAATCGATCCGTAGCCGCGGAGCGGCGAAAGCAATTGACCGTTGCTGTCGCATCTCCGCAATTTCGCCGTAGATCGACTCGATACATGGGGTTCCGCTGCGCTCCACCCCAGGCTACATGCTGCCGCCGCTCCGCGGCTGAAATGTGAAACGCGGGGCTCATCATGAATCACATCAACAATTCACAATCATCAATCGCCAATCGTCAATTCTCCGCATGTTTGATGTTGCTCGTTGCGATCGGCTGCTCGGATTCGAAATCGGCTTCGGACACAAACAGCACCGTGCTGCCCAAGAGCGAACAAGTCAGCAATTCCAACAACCGCATCCAATTCCAGGATGTCGCGCCAGAAGCAGGCGTCCGCTTTTCGTTTCGAAACGGCACCACGGAACAGCATGCAACGATGCTGGAGACACTCGGCGGCGGCGTGGGCATCTTCGACTATGACCGCGATGGGTTGGCGGATGTGTTGTTGAGTGGCGGCGGTTCGGTGACCGACACGCAGCAAGTTGTCGGCAGTCCGTCAGCGCTCTTTCGAAACCTTGACGGTTTGAAGTTCCAGAATGTGTCGCAACCCGCTGCGATTGAAGGCGGCGCGTTTTATTCACACGGTGTCTCCGCGACCGACTTCGACAATGATGGATTTACCGACGTGCTGATCACGGGATACGGCGGTTTGCACCTCCATCACAATGAAGGCGACGGCAGCTTTACCGACGTGATCCTCGATTCACGGATCACGCCTCCGCCCTGGAGTAACTCCGCGGCCTGGGGCGACATCAACGGAGACGGATCGCTCGATCTTCTGATTGTGCAGTACTTGAACTGGTCGTTTGAGAATGATCCCACATGTCGCGACACCGCGCAGCGCCGGCTGGAAGTGTGCAATCCAAAGGACTTCAGACCATTGCCGGATGCTCTCTTCATCAGCAACGGCGATGGCACGTTTCGAGACGCGACTCGCGAATACGGGATCCGGTCGGACGGCAAGGGGCTCGGCGTGCTGATGGCGGATGTGGATCTCGACGGCGACACGGACATTTATGTCGCAAACGACACAACCGCCAACTTTCTATATCGCAATGACGGCCGAGATGGGCTCAAGGAAGTCGGCTTGACGAGTGGCAGCGGCATGGACCGTCTCGGCGGGCCGGACGGCAGCATGGGCACGGACATCGCCGATTTTGACGGAGACGGACTACCGGATTTGTGGGTGGTCAATTACGAGCAAGAATCTTTCGTCTTGTACCGCAACAATGGTGATTGCACTTTTGGCGACGTCAGCCGCCTGGTGGGCATCGAGGCGCTGTCCGGTTTGTACGTGGGTTGGGGCACGGTGTTTCTCGACGCCGACTTGGATGGCGATCCGGATCTCTTCGTGTCCAACGGGCACCCGAATCGATATCCATTTCTTTCGCCGAGGCGGCAACTGCCGTTGATGTTTGCCAACCATGCGGGAAAGCGCTTTAAAAACGTGGCGACTTCGGCAGGCACGTACATGTCGACACCGCACAATGGACGCGGCGCGGCGATCGGCGACTTGAACAACGACGGCGACTTTGACGTGGTGGTGTCGCACATCGACGAGCCCGCAGCGATACTCGAAAACGTGACCGCCGGAACGCGTCGGTGGTTGCGCATGCGGCTGATCGGACGATCGACGAATCGTGACGCCATCGGCGCGGTCGTGCGAATTCAAGCGGACGACCGCGAGCAAGTGGTCCAAGTCAAAGGCGGAGGCAGTTATCTTTCGACGAGTGATTTACGGTTGCTTGTCGGTCTCGGGGCGAGCACAACGGCGACCGTCAAAGTTGACTGGCCGTCCGGAATGAAGCAGGAACTTGCGTTCGATTCGGTCGATCGCGAACTGGTTTTGGTCGAGCCCGAAGATGCTGTTGAATAACTGTACCATAATTACATCTCTGCACTGCAAACCGTGAGCATGCGCGCGGCTTGCGCGCATTTTTTGAACAGGAGACAAGAGAGGAAACAGAGTTTCGTTTCTCCGTTTCCTCTGTTGTCTCCTGTTAAAAACGAAGGATAGAGATCCTCGCTTGTCCTTCGGATTACATTCTTTGGTTCCGGCCAACGCCTGGGCCAAGATCTCTGCGCCTCTGCTTGATATTAGTTTTGTGACACTTCGCCCGGTGCTCTAAGCAAGTTCACGCAGAGACGCAGAGATCGCTGAGGAGATCCACACGCCACTCATCCGCACTCGGGTAAACCTATGGAACAGTTGCTGTCCACGAATTTTACGACTCTCGATTGGCTGATCGTGGGTGTGTACCTCGCCACGTCGATCGTCATCGGGATTTGGGCGAATCGCTATGTCGGCAACTTGACCGATTATCTTGTCGCGGGACGCACGCTGCGAATTCGGTTGGCGCTGGCCACGATGACCGGCACGGAACTGGGCCTGGTCACCGTGATGTACAGCGCCGAGTTGGGGTTCACCCAGCAATATGCATCACTGTATTTGTCGGTGATTGAAGGCGCGTCGCTGCTGGCGGTGGGGCTGACCGGTCTGATCGTCTATCGCCTGCGCTGCGAGGAAATCCTGACGATCCCGGAATTCTATGAACGACGTTATTCGCGCGGCGTACGAGTGCTCGGCGGCACGATGTTGGTGCTGGCCGGCGTGTTGAACATGGGGCTGTTTCTCAAGGCCGGGTCCGAATTCCTGACGTCGATTTCGGGTTTGGAAGACGTCATCTACCTCAAGTGGATCATGACTTCGTTGTTGCTACTGGTGCTGTTTTACACAGTGCTCGGCGGCATGGTGTCCGTCGTGATTACCGACTTGATCCAGTTCCTGGTGCTGGGGGTGGGAATGGTCATTGTCACCGGCTTCGTGGTCGCGCACGTCGGTACGGACGGCTTCCAGGCGGTGGTGGATTCTTGGGACGGCTATTTCGATCCGACATCCGCCGAGAATCCCAGCAGGCTGTCACAGCACGCGGATCCCGAAGTGGCGAAGCTGGCATCCCCGGTGGGACTGCTGACCATCACATTTCAGTCGGTCGTGATCTTCACGGCGATCATGCTGTGGCCGGCGGGGGCGTCGCGGACTTTCGCCGTCAAGACCCCCGAAATCGCTCAGCGGAT
This sequence comes from Planctomycetota bacterium, assembly GCA_027622115.1. Lineage (GTDB taxonomy): Bacteria > Planctomycetota > Planctomycetia > Planctomycetales > Planctomycetaceae > JAQBZS01. Next base: position 5,825 of record JAQBZS010000416.1, read on the forward strand.
GTACTTATTCAGTGTGATCCCATTCCTGGCTCGACGCGCACTTCCAGTGCTGTGGGGGATCGGTGCCTATGCCTTCTTCTTTGGTCTCAACGACGCCCTGGGTGACACGCTCGTCCAGGCGATCCAGGCCGGTGACGTGAGCACTCGGTCGGCCATGCCGTTGTTCCTCGCGAAGATCATTCCCACGGGGATCTTAGGATTGGTCACGGCGGGCATGGTTGCGGCGTTCATGTCCACGCACGACAGCTATCTGCTGTGCTGGAGCGGAGTCATCACGCAAGACATCGTGGCACCGTTGTTTGGACCGTTGAGCGATCGGGCTCGGATTCTCATCACGCGGATTGCCATCGTGTGCATTGGAGCCGCGTTGTTGTTTTGGGGTCTGTGGTACGAACTCAAAGCTAGCTTGTGGGACTACATGGCAATCACGGGCACGCTGTATTTGGCGGGCGTGTTGCCGGTGGTCGCGGGCGGGCTGTATTGGCGTCGATCGAGCACCGTCGGTGCCTACGGTTCGCTAATCGGCGGATCCACGGCCATCCTGGGGCTGGGTCCGGTCGTCGAGCGTCTACGGAACCTGACCGGCTTGGTCGAGTTGCAGTCGGCACACATGTCGTTATTGGCGTTTGCAATCAGCGGCATGGCGTTTGTCGCCGGGTCGATCCTCTTTCCGGATTCCCCGCAGCATGAGTCCGCCGTTTGAAATCACTTGCTCGCGGCGGTTTCCCGAATGGAGTTCAAGACACGGAAATGAACCACAACATCTGGTTTCGCGACAGCGACGGTCGCCATCAAAGTGACTCACACTACCG
>JAQBZS010000417.1 GCA_027622115.1 Planctomycetota bacterium
GAGTCGATCCGGGGTCTCATGAATCTGCGCGGCCAGATCATCGCGGTAATCGACCTGCGGCGATGCCTGTAGCACGGAACTTGTTCCGTGATTCGAACGCTGTAGACGTAGGGCGGTTCTACCCGCCGCGACGGTCATCAATGCGGTGCCCAACCGCTGGAAACCGGGCAAGTCGTAAGACTTCACACTGTTTCTCCGAGCGATCGCTGTATCAACTCCGCAACCTGAAGTTGCGCATCGCCGCCCGCGATACGGAGAGCGGTCGCGACTTTCGAACGCCGATCGGCGTCGTGGTTTTGGTTCAGTTTCCATTTGCCTTCGATCGATTCAATGTCGATCGTGAAGCCCACAATGGCATCCAACAGACCATCCACGAATTCCGGCTCGGCACGATCCAACGACCACGGCTCCGGCAGGCCGGCTTCGTAGTGGTCGACGTACCGGCGCACGATGTTGAGCAACCGAGTGCGATCCGTTTCCAATCGCACGGTTCCATAAGCATGCACGGCCGTGTAATTCCAAGTCGGCACGACATTGATCGCTTGATACCAACTCGGAGAGATGTAAGCGTGCGGCCCCGTGAAAATGACCAACACGTCTTCGTCTTGGGCCTGTTTCCATTGCGGATTGGCCCGAGCCATATGACCGACAATTCGACCATGCGGTCCGGCGTTGCGGTCCAACAGCAACGGCAAATGCGAGGCCACAATTCCTTCGCCGCTCCGCGAAACGATGGTCGCAAACGAATGCTGTTCGATGAATTCGTGCAACGTGTTTTGATCGGTTTCGGCGAAACTGGCAGGTGTATACATCGTTGCTCAATGGTTTTGGCAAAACGTCGGGAAAGCTTCGTCGACCGGCTAAATTGCAGGCAAAGCGCCGAAACGCAATTTGCCGGCAGCGATGGTGCTGACGAACTCCAATTTCGAACCAGCACCCCGATGGTGAAACAGCACCAGATCCGCTCGCGATCCGCGGCGCAAGCGGATTTCTTCAAAACCCAGCAATCGCGCCGGATTGCGACCGGCCAGATCAAATGCGTCTTGCAGCGAGAGCCCGGCCATTTCCATGACGTTGGCCACGCAGGTGTCCGTTTCGAGACTCGATCCGGCGAGCAACTGGCTTTGACCCGCGATGATGATCTTGCCGCTTTCGAGAATCTCGACATCCACCAAGCCTTCGGAATACACACCGGGTGGACAACCCGCCAAACCGGCGGCGTCGCACGTGATCACCGTCCCGAATTGGCCCTTCGCTCCGACGATGGACCGCACCACGCTGGGCGGCAAATGATGGCCGTCAGTGATGATGCTGGCCGTGAGGCGGGGGTCTCCGAGTTGTTCCCAGATGTAGTTCGGATGGCGGCGGATCTGGCCGTGGGCTCCGTTCCCCAAATGCGTGCTCAGCCGAGCCCCCGCATCCACGGCCGCGGTCACTTGTTCGGGTGACGCTCCGGTATGGCCCAACGCGATCGTGATGTTTGCGGCAACGGCTTTGCGAATGAATTCGATCGCACCCTCGGATTCCGGAGCCAGCGTCACCAACCGGATCCGCTGCCCCGAACATTCTTGCAATTGGCAAAATTCGTCCCAGTCCGCCGGCCGGACATGTTGCAGCGGATGGGCACCGCGGGGGCCGTCTTCGGCGGAAATGAACGGACCTTCCAAATGACAGCCGGGAACCATCGCCTCGACCCAGGCTTCACGTTCGCACGCTTCCCGAATCGCGGTGAATCCCGATGCCAGGGCCTCGTGCGAGTTCGTCACCAAGGTGGGGCACAAGCGAGTGATGCCGTACTTGAAGTGTGGTTCGAGCGTTTTGATCACGTCATCAGCGGTCAAGCCGGCCTTGCTGAACCAGATGCCGCCGTGGCCATTGATTTGTAGATCAAAGAGGCCGGGCGCGAGATACGGCCAATCCGCGATGTCGCCGTCGGGCAACGCGGGATCGACCGACGCAATCCGTTCGCCAACAACCGTGACACACACCGGCTCGCCGTTTTCGTAGCGCCGACCTTTGATCTTCATGGGAAACTCCGAGTGAGAGATGTCTTGTTGGTTGAAGGTGATCCCGACCCCGTCCGGCCCAGAACTCGCTAAACATGATCGATTTCGCGGATCCAATCGGTGCAATTGTGTTTGCGATCGGTCACATCCGCTGCTCCACCATCCAGTGCTTTGATCATCGTGATTCCTTTCGATCGGGCCTCGACGGCATAGCGAGAACGGATCACCGGAGAATCCGGCAACCAACCCGAAACGCGGCGGATTTGCTGACGCGAAGCCTCGCGGAATATCGCATCGTGAACGTCGGCCTCCAAATGCGAGTGCTGCGGATGCACGACAAAGTCGACCAACTGCCATTCGTCAGCGGAACTTTCAGCATGCTGCGGGTGCAGTCTCGCGTATCCGACCACATCGCCGTTGTCGTTGCCAAACCAAGTGTGAATGTCGACCGAGGAACGTTGAATCAGGAATCGCCAATAGGCTTCGTCTCGCAAAATCGAGAACGAATCACCCCGAGTACACGCAGAATAGAACGAGATCAGCGCATCCAACTCCTCCGCCACCAAAAACTCGACCACCGACAGCCCCGTCGTTTGCGGTTTGGCGGAACTGAAGACGTCAATGTCTCGCGTGCCTTGGAATGACGGCCGTTCGATGTATCCCAGCCGAGCGTAGTATTCCGGTCGAATGTCCGAATACAGCAGGCCGACGCTTCGCCCGCGCTCGACGTAATACCGCTCGACCCAGTCAATCAGTCGGGGCGCGTGACCGCATCCACGGGCGTCCGGACGAGTATGCACGGCGGCGATCGCGAAACCGTCGACTTCGGTCTCGCCAAAGCGAAACCGCTGCGGATAGCAGCCCAGCGAAACCACGACATCGCCCTGCAACGTGCCGACGAACCACTCGGCAAATTGATGCTGCGGTGAGTTCGATCGTCGTTCGACGTGTTCTTCCACCGTTTCGGCCATCGGCCAGAATTCGAACACGTTGGCGAACGCGGCTCGCGTTTCGGCAGAATTCGCCGGATGGCAATCGAGCCCACTTGCGTGCCGGCTTCCGGCGGAATTTGCCGAATCTCGTGCAAGTTGAGCGGTCTTGGCTTGCGATTTCAGGGCCGGTTGTGCGGTCTGCATGCCACGGTTCCAAATAGCGAAAGTTTAACGATTAGTTCGCCGATAACGTTTTCGTGCACTGTAGCGGTTGTACGCAGTGCGCCACGTCCAGCGTCTTCCAAGACGCGGGCGCGAGTTTGCAACGATTGATGAGACCACGTCAATGGAACGCGGACGCGGAATCCGTTGCTGTTCTTCGTCCCATGACTTTGGCTGTGGAACGAGTCGGACGGCCGGCGACGGCATGACGCGAACGCGACCATACTCGACGAAAGAGAAACGAATGTTGTTCGATCGGCGAGCACTGTGGATGAGATTCCTCACCGGAATACTCTGTGTCGTGGTCGGCGGATGCGTGGAATCGCAGGCACCGCTGACCTATTTCGGTGACGCGGAACTCAATTACTACATTGACAGAGCCACGGAGATCTCGCACTCCGACGTGGTCTCGGACACCGCTTACGAATCGCAGAGTTCCGGGCCACCGCACACGATCACCGATTTATCCGTCGCCCAGGATCAGATCCGAGATGTGACGCTCGACGAAGCCTTCCGCATCGCGATGAGCAACAACCGCGTGCTCAAGACCGTCGGCCAGTTTGATTCGCAATACGCCAGCGGGCTGCTGTCGCAAAGCCGCGCCTTGCAGACGGTGTATGACATGGCCATCCAGGAATCGACCGTGTCCGCCGACCCGACCGGACGAGGCCGACGCGGTGTGGAAGACGCTCTGTCTGATTTTGATGCCACCTTCACAAACCAATTACTGTTCGGTCGCAGCGAGCAACTTCAGAACAACGCGAACTCTTCCGGTGGTGTTACTCCAGGCTTCACGCTCAACGATGAAACCGTGGCGATGCAGTCCCAAATTCGAAAACGTCTGGCCAACAGCGGCCAGATTTCGTTAGCGCATACCGTCAATCGGTCCTTCAACAACCGCAACGATTTTTCGGGTTTCGGACGAGCGAACCAGTTGTTCGATACGTCTTATTCCGGTTTCGTGCGAGCCGAATATCGGCAGCCGTTGTGGGCGGGAGCCGGAACGGAGTTCACGCGAATCAGCGGCCCGAAGCCGTTTGACGCATTGCAGATTTCGCCGTCGTCACAGATGTCGTTCGACCGTGGCGTTGTGATTGCCCGCATTGATTCAGACATCGCGTTGACGGACTTTGAAACGGCCGTTCGCGATCAGATGCGTGATGTGGAGTCCGTGTATTGGGATCTGTATCGCGCCTATCGCATCTATGACGACGAGATTCTGTCTCGCGAAAGCGCGCTGAGAAACTACCGCAACGTGAGTGCGATGCGGGATCGAAACATCATCGGCACGGAAGGTGTCGAACAGGCCAAGAGCAGCTATTTCGATGCGAAGTCGCGAGTCGAGAATTCGCTGGCGGACATCTTCGCCAATGAAAACCGGCTGCGGCGGATTCTCGGTATGAAAGTCAGTGACGGCACGATTCTGCGCCCGAGCACCGAGCCGATGGTGGCGTTGCTGCAACCGGAATGGGATCTCGCCGTCGCGGACGCCTTGAGTCGCCGTGCCGAACTGCGAGCTTCAAAATGGAACATCAAGCGAGCCGAACTGCAATTGCGGGCCGCGAACAACATGGCCAAGCCATCTCTCGATTTTGTCATGAACTACCAAGTCAACGGATTCGGCCGAGAGCTGTTCGACAACAATGACGACGACCAAAACTTCGCCAACGCGTTTACCACCAATGGGCGAACGGAACAGGGCCTGCGCAGTTTTTACGAGACAATCACGCAGGGGAATCAGACCGGCTGGAACCTCGGCTTCGAATTGGGCATTCCACTCGGCATGCGTTCAATCAATGCCCAAATTCGCAACTTGGAATTGCGGCTCGCCAAAGCCAAGGGCATCCTCGCCGACCAAGAACTCGAAATCACCTACGAAGTGGCCCGCGCCTTCCAGGAACTCGCGCGGCAATATCGCTTGGTCAAGACGAACTACAACCGTTGGGAATCCGCGAAGGAGTATCGCAACACGATTCGCGAAACTCAGCAGTTGGCCACCAATCGCGGTCCGGAAGCGATCGACCGTTTGCTGCGGGCCGAGCAAACACTGACGGACGCTCGTCGGCAATATCACATCAGCGTGGTGGACTACAACAAGGCGATTATGGACATCCACTACCGCAAGGGCACATTGCTGACCAACAACAACATCTACCTTGCGGAAGGGATGTGGGACGCGGACGCGTACAAGGATGCGTTGCGACGAGCCTGGTCTCGCAGCCACGCCACTCACAAACGCGACCACATGATCACCGAGCCGTCGCCATTCGTGAATGGCAGCATCTTCGACGCGCAACCTGAATCGACACAGCCCGAAACGACACAGCCCGCGTTCGACCCGATCATCCCGCCGCAACCCGACGAGAGCATCAACGAAGTGCCGACGCCGCAAGGCCAAGAACAGCCGCCGTTGAAACTCGATCAGTCCGCATCGCTGAACCGCGGTGACCGGATTCAGCAGTCAACATTCAACATTCACCACCCCGATCCGATCCGCTCGACGACTGCGGAGTTCAACAACAGCATTCCATCGCCCCCGACCGCAACCGACGTCCAAACACTCGAAACGTTGGAGCTACAGATGCAACACGGCCCTGAACGATTGGAGTGGAGCAGCCATCTTCAGCGACCGTCTTCACCAAGTTCGACAAGTTCGACAAGTTCGTCGAACGCTCCACGCGTCTCCCATCCGGACTCTCACATTCAATCCGGCGGTGAAAGAGATGCGATCTTGAAAATGCTGGAATTTGAAGACACGACATTCTCCGCGCCCACCGAGAAATAGCCGCGCAGGGCCGCTTTCGCCTTTTGATGTCGCGCATTTTCAATCCGCGTAGCGGTGGCATTTGATAGCCTGGGGGCAAACCGCCTGTGGAGTGCGGTGGCTTGACGCCGCTTTGGAATTCTTGACTTCGATTCCGGCAGGCCGCTCCAGTTCAGTCGCACGAGTTGAATCACGCGTTGGCGACCGGAAGAATTGAAAATGCCAAAGCTCCGTCGAGCCGGAGCACTCCAAAGGCCCACCATCCAAACCACACGGAAAGAAGCTCATGTCCTACGTAGAAGACTTGTTTGGCCTGACGGGCAAGACTGCCGTCGTCATTGGCGGCACGGGTGTGCTCGGCGGCGCGTTTTGTGAAGCACTCGGCGGCGCGGGGGCTCACGTTTGTGTCGTGGGTCGCAATCAAGAGCACGGAGACGCCTGCGTCGCGCGGATCCAGAAACTCGGGGGAACCGCAGAATTCTTCGCCGCCGACTCGACGAAACGCGAGGACTTGGACGCCATCGTGACGCAACTCCGGGCCGAGGATCGCAACGCGGACGTCGTGGTCAATGGAGCCGGCATCAATTCGGCCACTCCGTTCCTTGAAATTACCGACGAGGAATGGGAGCGGATCCTCAACGTCAATCTGCGTGGCGTGCGGTTGGGCTGCCAAGTCTTCGGCCAATACATGTTGGACCGA
>JAQBZS010000418.1 GCA_027622115.1 Planctomycetota bacterium
GCCACCCCTTGCACGAAACCTGCGCCAAAGAATTCGTCAGTCAAGAGCGAGTTTCAATACCCTAGCCAGACCCCGATTCTCCAAATGTGACAAACGCGAACTAAGTGGACTGGGCATTAGCCACGGTTCTGTGAGACGTGAAACCGGGACTAACGCCCAATCGGCGAATTCATCCGTGGAACACGAGCGAACGGGATCGGGAGTTAAGTACTCCGAGGAGTTCAACAACAAAGCCCACACTTCGGGGTGAAGAATTCGGTTGGCAAAGTTCGTGCTCAAGTGCCCAAAAGGTTGATCGTATCGATGCAAAGTAGAGCCGCGATTCAAACGGGACCGTTCGCGCGAGCATGGCAAAGAGTCCGCAGCTTCGCAGGTGATTCGTTACTGCAATCCAGTGCGTTATCGATCTTCGATCAGGCAATGATCAGCGGGACGAATTTCGTGACCGCCGTGATGATCGGTCGCTGCTGTGACAACGGAGAATTAGGCGTCTATTATCTCGTTCTGACCGGTGTGTTTTTCTTGCTCGGCTTGCAAGAACAACTCATCAGCGCGCCTTACACCGTCTATTCGAATCGACGCCAAGGACGCGCGTTGTCGACATACGCCGGTAGCGTTTTGGTTCATCAGAGCATTGTCATCATCGGCAGCGTTGTTCTGCCGCTGGCCGTCATGAGTGCGCTGGCAGCCGGCTATGGCCCAATCCAACTCTTGCCGGTTTGCCGGATTCTGGTGTGGTCGCTGCCGCTGATGCTGATGCGGGGATTCATTCGTGAGCAGTGTTTTGCTCATCTGGAATTGCAACCACTCATCCTGATGGACATTGCAGCCTGCGTGGTACAAATCGGCGGCTTATGGTGGTTGATGAGCAGCGGAGACATGGCCGTCAGTGGCGTCTATACGGTGCTCGGAATCGCTGCCGGAGTGGTTTTGCCGTGGTGGTTTCGCACGAACAGACACCGATTCGATTTTGACCGAAACCAGTGCTGGGCTGATTGGAAAGCCAATTGGAGTTTTTCCAAGTGGGCCATGACCACGCATGTGATCGGCAGTTCGACTCCGTATGTCATGCCCTGGGTGCTATTTTCGATTCACGGAGACATTGCGACCGGCCTGTTGGCATCGTGCAGCGCGGTCGTGGGTCTATCGAACATGGTATTGGCCGGCATCGCCAATTTCTTGACGCCCAGAGCCGCCCGCGCGTATGCCGACGATGGCGTGGACGGGTTGAAATGCATCTTACGGAAACTCAACACGCTGTTTGTGGTCATGTTGGGTTCAGTCTGCGTGCTTGCCGCGTTTGTTGGCCAAAACGTGATCGACGTGGTTTACGACGGCAAATTCCAAGACACCGGAGCAATTGTCTTTACGCTCTCGCTCGCCGTGCTGGCCAACGCATTTGGTGTTTCGGCGGGCAACGGACTGTGGGCGGTCGACCGGCCTCGCGCGAACCTGCTTGCCGATGCATTGACTCTGTTGACGGCGTTCGCGGGTGCGTTCGCGTTCATCCCACTTTGGGGGGCATTCGGAGCGGCTCTGGCAATTCTCACGGCGAACGCGGTTGGAGCGAGTACTCGGCAATTTGTGTTGCGACAAACACTGAAGTCGATTTCAAACTTGTCGAATCCCGCGACTTGATGCGATTGTTGCATGCTTGGTTGTTGCTATTGGCCGGTCACTCAAGTTCGTGCGGCAATGCACGAAGTGTGCGTTCCAACCGTGCGTTCCGAAATCGCGCCAACTCTCGCGAGCGACTCTGCTTCGAACTCGCGACCCTTTTGGTTCCGAGTCCTCCGAGTTAGCTTTCCCCCAATGTCGTCACTACGTTCGGTGATGTTGCGGCGGCAAACTTTCGATCGGTCAACTCCCTCAATCTGAGAATCATCATGCGTCGACACTCCGTGCTGCTGTTCCTGGGAATCTTCGCCTTCGTGGGCGGCTTCGCTCGGGCTGCGGAATTCAGCCTGAAGAAGGGCGACCATATCACCTACATCGGCAACACCACGGCCGATCGCATGCAGCACCACGCGTGGCTGGAAACGTCGATCCACGCTCTGCATCCCGAACTCGATCTCACGTTTCGCAACCTGGGATTCTCCGGCGACGAACTCAAGACGCGCAGCCGTTCGCCCAACTTCGGCAGTCCGGATCAGTGGCTCGCAAAAACCCAAGCGGACGTGATCTTTTGCTTCTTCGGCAGGAATGAATCGCTTCGCGGCCAGGCCGGTGTCGCGGGATTCCGCACGGACCTGGCGAGCACCATCGATGGCATGCTGGGGCAGCAGTACAGCGGCAAATCCGCTCCGCGATTGGTGATGTTCTCGCCCATCGCGCACGAGAACCTCAACAGCCCCAACCTGCCCGACGGCTCCACCGACAACAAGAATCTCGAACTGTATTCGCAGGCCATGGCGGACGTGTGCAAACAGAAGGACATCGTCTTCGTGGATCTGTTCCACGCGTCGCTCAAGCTTTACGCCGCCGCAGACAAGCCGCTGACGATGAACGGCATCCATCTGCTCGATCACGGCAATCGCGAGATCGCGAAAGTCATCGTCGCGGAATTGTTCGGCGGTGTGACCGTCGATACCGCCGGCAAGGAATTCCTGCGTTTGCGAAACGCGGTGCTCGACAAAAACTATCACTGGTTCAGCCGCTACCGAGTCGTCGATGGGTTCAACGTTTACGGCGGTCGATCGAAATTGGCGTGGTTCGGGCAATCGAACGCCGACGTCATGAAACGCGAGATGGAGATCTTCGACGTCAAGACCGCCAACCGCGACCAAAAGGTGTGGGCGGTGGCTCGTGGAAAAGACCTCTACGTTAAGGACGACAATCTGCCCGTCGAACTGCAAGTCAAAACCAATAAGCCCGGTCAGCTTCCCGACGGCAAGCACGTGTATCTCAGCGGCAAGGATGCCATCAAGAAAATGACCATTCACGACGGCATGGAAGTCAATCTGTTCGCGGACGAGAAAATGTTTCCGCGACTCATCAACCCGGTGCAAATGGCGGTCGATACGGACAGCCGAGTCTGGGTTTCCGTGTGGCCTTCCTATCCGCACTGGAATCCGATTCTGCCTCGCCGAGACGCACTGCTGATCTTGCCGGATGACGATGATGATGGCGTGGCGGACCGCTGCGTCGTGTTTGCCGACGAACTCAACAGCGTCACCGGCTTCGAGTTTTGGGGTGGCGGCGTGCTGGTTGCGGCTCCTCCGGAAATCTGGTTTCTCAAAGACACCGACGGCGACGACAAGGCCGACGTCAAAATCCGCATGCTGCAAGGAGTGTCCAGTGCCGATACGCATCACTCGGCCAATGCCGTGGTGATGGGCCCGGGCGGCTGGATGCACTGGTCTCGCGGCATCTTCAACGTGGCCAGCTTCGAAACTCCCACGGGTCTCTATCGCTCGGGTCAGTCCGGCGTGCATCGCTTCAATCCGCGCACGTTCGAAGTTGAATTTCGATTTCCGATCGGACCCAACCCGCACGGCGACGTGATTGACCAATGGGGCTACCAATTCGCCAGCGACGGAACCAGCGGCACCGGCTCCTACATCAACATCGGCAAGGGAGTCGGCAACAAACAGTGGTACAAGAAACGGGTTCGTCCCGTGCCCGCGACCGGCATTCTCTCCAGCAGCCACTTTCCCGAAAAACACAATGGCAACTTCTTGATCTGCAACGCAATCGGGTTCCTCGGCGTGTTGCAGCACGAAGTCAAGTACGACGGCGCGGACATTACGGCGGAAGAAGTCGCTCCGATCGTGGTGTCGTCCGATCCGAACTTTCGGCCCAGTGATATTGAGGTCGGCGGCGACGGAGCGCTCTACATCGCTGATTGGCACAACGTGTTGATCGGCCACATGCAGCACAACATGCGAGACCCCAACCGCGACCACGAACACGGCCGCGTGTATCGCGTGACCTACAAAGGCCGCCAGACGCTGAAACCGGCGAAGATGCAGGGCAAGCCGATCGACGAGGTCTGCCGGAATTTCTTGGCAAAGGAAAACGGGACCCGCTACCGAGCCCGTTTGGAATTGAGCGGTCGCGAAGCCGGCGAAATCGCCGCCAAGGTCGGGGCCTGGGCCGCCGAGTTGGACGTCACCAAGTCGGATGAAGCACAGGCGTTGCTGGAATGCTTGTGGGTGTTCGAAGAGCAGCGACTCGCCAACGAAGCGTTGTTAAAGACGGTCCTCAAGGCGGACGAGCCGCGAGTCCGAGCCGCCGCAATCCGCACGCTGGGACACTTGGGAACGAAGATCAAGGATTGGGAATCGATCTTGGTCGCCGCCGGTCGCGACAAGTCGGCGCTCGTTCGAGCCGAGGCTGTCAAAGCCGCTGTCGAATTCCAGGGTTTGGCCGCCGCGGAAGTCATTTTCGAAGCCGCCAACCGAGCCACCGATCCGGAACTCGTCACCGTGATCAACTACGCCCGAACCCAGATCAACGTCGACAAGTTCGTGCAAGACGCCGTGGCATCCGGCCGCAAGTTGTCGCCCGCCGCCCAACAATACGCTTTGCGAAACGCGAGCGTCGGCGACCTGTTGAAAATGGATCGCACCGAATCGGTCTACCGCGCGATCCTCGTTCGAGAAAACGTGCCGGTGAAGGATCTCCGCGAATCACTGAATGGATTGGCGTCGATCCAAAAGGTCACGCCGCTCAAATTGCTGATGGATTTGATTCAGGAACTCAACGAACGCAACCAGGTTTCGAGTCTGTCGAGTCTCAGCGAACTGCTCGCCGATCAGCCGGTCGAGCAACTGCGAGGCGTGCGGGATCAACTCCAACAAATGGCAGCGACCAGTAAGTCTGCGGATGCTCGCCGAGTTGCTTACGCCGCGTGGATCGGAGCCGAAGGCAATGGTGACGCCGCGTTCGCGAGTGCTTCGAAGAGCAAGGACGCCTTGCGAGAAGTCCTTGCCGCCGTGCCGCTGGTTGGTGCCGGCGTGCGCGGTAAGTTGTACGACAATGTTCGACCGTTATTGCTGGAATTGCCCGCCAACCTGCAGCCCGAGAATACTGCGGGAGACAGCGGTCAAAGCGGCATCAAAGTGGATTACTTCTTCCCGAGCGCCGGGAATGTGGCCATCGAAACGCTCGCCAAGATGACGCCCAAAGCCAGCGGCATCGTCCCGGCCATCGTCATGAATGTTCCGCAGAAAAAAGCGGACGACGGATTCGCCCTGCGATTCACGGGAACCATTCGCATTGACCGCCAAGGCCGTTACACGTTTTTCACGGTCTCCGACGATGGGTCGCGGCTCTACATCGACGGCAAGCAAGTCGTGAACAATGACGGCTTGCACGGTCCCGTCGAAAAGAACGGGAGCGTGAATCTGGAAAAGGGCTCGCACGCGATCATTGTGACGTACTTCGACAACGGTGGCGGAGACGCGTTGTCCGTGAGTTGGGCCGGACCCGGCATCAAGCGGCAAGCGATTCCGCCGTCGCGGCTGAGCGTCGCGGGTGCCGACACGATCCATGACGTCGCGATACGTTCGCTGCTCAGCATTCCCGGTCGAGAAACCGACAAGTTCCGTGATCTCGCGGCACTGCTGAAAGCCGGTCGATCGGTGAGGGTGGCGGTCGAGGGTCTCGGTGCCATCGACAAGAAGGCGTGGCCGAAAGTCGCGCTGCCGGAAACAGCGTCGAGCGTCGTCGCAATCGTCAAGCAGACGAAACTTGAATCGCGGACGAGCAAAACCAGTCTCGCCACCATCAAACTCGGCGACGAGTTGGCGGCCGCGATCGGGGGAACGGACGGCAGCCGGATCAAAGCGGAACTGGACGCGTTGCGTGTTCCGATCGTCGAAGTCGGCACGGTGCCGCATCGCATGATTTACAACAACGAAAAGATCGTGGTGCAGGCCGGTCGCTTGATCGAGTTCGCGTTGTCCAACAGCGACAACATGCCGCACAACTTCGCCGTATTGAAACCGGGTACGTTGGAACAAGTCGGCATGCTGGCCGAAGAAACCGCGCGAGCAACCGACGCCATTGCTCGGCACTACATCCCGAAGACCGGCAGCATCCTGGTTGCCAGTCACCTATTGCAGCCCGGCGAAAAGCAGGCCCTGCCATTCACGGCCCCCACGCAGCCGGGCATTTATCCGTTCGTCTGCACGTACCCCGGTCACTGGCGGCGCATGTACGGCGCGTTGTATGTGGTGGAAGACTTGAAGGCGTACGAGAAGTCGCCCGACGAGTACTTGGCTGCGGCATCACTGCCGATGAAAGACGAGTTGCTGAAGTACCTAGACCGCAACACGGAGTGGAAGCTGGAAGACTTGGCCGACGACGTCGCGACTTTAGAGCACGGTCGATCGTTCGAAGTCGGCCAGCAGTTGTTCCGCATCGCCAATTGCGTCGGCTGCCACCAATTGAACAAAGAAGGCCGCCAGATCGGTCAGGACTTAAACAAGCTCGACCCGAAGAAGACACCGGTCGATCTGCTGGCGGATATCCTCGATCCCTCCAAGAAGATCGAAGAGAAATTCATGTCGAACACGTTCGTGCTGCTATCGGGCAAGTCCATCACGGGCTTGGTGATCAAGGAAGACGGCACTTCGGTCACCGTGGTCGACAACCCCTTGCAAGCAGACAAGCCGG
>JAQBZS010000419.1 GCA_027622115.1 Planctomycetota bacterium
GTCGTTGATTCGGCATGCCTTCGAAAAACGCGTCAGTAGAGAACTTGGGGGTCTGGCTTACGAATTTCAGATTTGGCGGTTTGGCGTTGTTGGTGAATTTCGCGTCGAACGCCCGCCAAATCTGAAATACGTAAACCCGACCCCTTTCCCCCGTGTTCTTCGGTCGATCCTTATCGATTCAACTTGTCTTTTCCCGGTCGCCTGCAAATGCGAAGAGTTCACTCAATTCGAGATTGAATCCAGGCAACAGGTCGTCCGTGAGTACGTCGGCATCCTTAAGTAATCGCACAATCGATGAACCGTCGTAGATGTGAATGTCACGGTCCCGCGGTGAAACGACCCACACACGCTCGACACCGACACTCAAGTATTCCTCAGTCTTTTCCCGAACGTCATCCCACCCGTTGGATCGACTCACGATTTCAATCGCCAGATTCGGAATGGCCTTGAGCCCATTTGCCTCGGACACAGGCTTGTCGAGCGGCCAGCGTTTCGCCGACAAGAATGCCAAGTCTGGACGTCGCTTGTTCTTGACCTTGGGGCCTAAATCAAACAGCGTTTCCACCAACGCGAACCCGAGTTTGTTCTCGTAGACAACTTGGAAGAGTTTGCCGTGCAGGAAACTGACCGTGAACTCTTGAAGCGACCCCATCGGTGGTTTCTCTACGATTACGCCGTCAATGACTTCATAGAGCGATTCACCGGAAATGAGTTCTGAGGCAATTCTGTTCGGCACAGCTTTTGATCACTCCGAAGGGGTGAAGGATTCACAATCCACCCACGATATCAAATTCAGACCGCAAACACCGGCTCTTCTTTCTTCGCAACCACGGTTGCACACGACTCGCCTTGGCAAAAATGTCCCGTGGCTAGCACAGCGTCCAACTGTGCGGTGGCCGGTAACTTCACTAGGACTTCGTCGCCTTCGACCTTCACCGGGAAGACGCGGATGTCTTCCGTGTCCGACGTCAGGCACTCGCCGGAATCCAGCGAAAATGTTTTCTTATGCAACGGGCACGCCACCTTCGGCACGCCCGCTTGATCGCCCACGATCCCGCGAGACAACACGAAGGCTCGCTTGTGCGGGCACATGTTTTGACAGGCATACCATTCGCCTCGGCTGCTGAAATTGAACACGGCCACCTGCACCTGACCGTGCTTGATTGTGCGACCGCCGTCTTGCGGGTAGTCCCACACCTTGCCCGCCGATACCCAGTCCCAATCCGCCTCGTTCCACTCTTGCTGACTTTCCACTTCGCCGAGCGTCAGGCCGTCCGGCAGTTGAATGTCGGACAACGCCACCATGTCCGAGTCCTTTTGCCAATACTCCGGTCGCCGCTGGCCTCGCTCGTCCACGAAGTCGATGCCCGCCTCGGTCTCGTCGGTGTTCACGAATTGCTTGAAGAGCTTGCGTTTTTCAGGATCGTCGACGACCGCCTTCCACTCGCACGTGTAAGTGTCCACGAGCCGCTGCATCATCTGTTCGAGTTCCTCGCAGATGCCGAGTTTGTCCTCTATTACAACTTGCTTGAGGTATTCGATGCCGCCGTCCATCTTGTCCAACCACACGGCCGTGCGAGTCAAGCGGTCGGCCGTTTGGATGTAGTACATCAGCACTCGGTCTGTGTATTTGACGGCAGTGGCCTCATCGATATCCACCGCCAAGAGATCCGCATGTCGAGGCTTCGCGCCGCCGTTGCCGCAGACATAGAGGTTGTAGCCGTTCTCCGTCGCGACCAGCCCGATGTCCTTACACTGCGCCTCGGCACATTCACGCACGCAACCGGACACCGCAAACTTCAACTTGTGCGGCGATCGAATCCCTCGGTAACGCTCCTCGATTTCCACCGCGAACTTCACCGAGTCCTGCACGCCGTACCGACACCACGTGGTTCCAACGCAACTCTTCACGGTTCGCACGGCCTTGCCGTATGCATGGCCGCTCTCGAATCCGGCCGCGACGAGTTCTTCCCAGATGCTCGGCAGTTGATGCAGTTGAGCCCCGAATAAGTCGACTCGCTGAGCACCGGTGATCTTGCTGTACAGCCCGTAGTCCTTGGCGACTCGTCCGAGCGTGATCAGCTTTTCCGGCGTGATCTCGCCGCCGGGGACGCGCGGAATGACCGAGTACAACCCGCCGCGTTGCATGTTCGCGAGATACCGGTCGTTCGTGTCCTGCAAAGTGTGGTGGTCGCCTTCGATGATCGTCTCGTTCCACAGCGATGCCAGAATCGACGACGCCGTCGGCTTACAAATCTCGCAGCCATGCCCCTTGCCGTGGGACTTGATCAACTCGGCAAACGTCTTGATCTGTTTAATCTTCACGATTTCAAACAGCTCTTGCCGCGAATAGTCGAAGTGTTCGCACAACGATTTCTTAACGCTCTTTCCGGCCGCTTTTAGTTCCGCGTTTAGCAAGTCCGTCACGAGCGGCAAGCAACCGCCGCAGCCCGTTCCCGCCGCCGTGCATGACTTCACTTCACCGAGTCCCGTCAATTCGCCGTCTCGGATTGCCGAGCAAATCTGGCCCTTGGTCACGTTGTTGCACGAACAAATCTGCGCCGCATCCGGCAGACCGTCGACGCCGCCAATCGCCGCACCGGTGCCGCCCACGCCCAGCAACTCCTTCGGCGAACACGGCAGGTCGGCATCGGTTTTCGACAACATCAATAAGTTGCCGTAGTCACCCGCGTCGCCAACCAGCATCCCGCCGAGCAATCGCTTACCGTCCTTCGAAACCACCAGCTTCTTGTAAACGCCGTCGAATGGGTCATCGAGCACCACGGGCACGACATCGTCCGACGTCGTTTCATAGTCACCGAAGCTGGCCACATCGACGCCCATCAGCTTGAGTTTGGTGGAGAGATCGGTGCCACTAAATTGCCGATTGTCGCCGCAGAAATTGGCCGCCACGATTTCGGCCATCTCGTAACCGGGAGCCACCAGCCCATAGATCATCCCGCCGTGCAGCGCGACTTCGCCCACCGCGAAGATGTCGGCATCCGACGTTCGCAGGTGATCGTCAACCAACACGCCGCCTCGTTCGCCGAGCTTGATGCCCGCTTCGCCGGCCAGATCGTCTCGCGGCCGAATGCCACACGAAACAATCAGCATGTCGATATCCAACTCTTCGCCGGTGTTGAATCTCAAGCCTTCCACTTTGCCGTTGCCGAGTACTTCGTCCGTGCCCGTGTTGAGATGCACTTTCACGCCGAGTTCTTCGATCTTCCGCACGAGAATCTTCGAACCGGCATCGTCGATTTGCCGCGGCATCAGTCTCGGGGCGAACTCGATCACGTGTGTTTCCAAATCGAGATCGAATGCAGCCTTCGCGGCTTCGAGTCCCAACAGTCCGCCGCCGATCACGGCCGCGCGTTTTGCGTGGTGGCCGTATTCGATGATGCGTTCGAGATCCTCGATCGTGCGGTAGACGAACACGCCGTTCTTCTCGACACCCGGAATCGGCGGCACGAATGGAAACGAACCCGTGGCCAACACGACGGCGTCGTACCCGATTTTGACTCCTTTGTCTGAGTGAACGACTTTGGCCTCGCGGTCGATGTAGTTGGCTCGGTCACCCAGATGCAGTGTGATGTTGTTGTCGCGAAACCACTCCAGCCGAGTGAGCATCAACTTCTCGGCGTCGCGATGCGCGAAGAACGACGTCAGGCCGACACGGTCGTACGCTGCCCGAGGTTCCTCGCAAAACGTGACGAGTTCGAATTCTCCAGCTGTGTCGAATTCGACCATCTTTTCGAGGAATCGCTGACCGACCATGCCATTGCCGATGATCACGATGCGACGTTGGCGGGTGCTGGAATCTGCGTTGGCGATCATGAGGTCGTCCTCTTCCCTGGGGTGTGCTTTGCAACGTTCTTCTTGTTGGATCAGCCAAGGTCGCCGAGTCGACAGACATCCGTGCGATTCGAAAACCGGCGACCCTGGCTGGAGAGTGATTTGCTACGCCGTCGCCCGTGCGGGAGAGCCGGTGAGTTCGGCTTCGCGCCGTTCATCCATCGCTGCGTCATGAGCCGCTTGTGCCGCAGCTTCGGCAGCCGGCGAAAACCGCACGGCGAACACCGAGAATGAAACGACGGTCACGATCGCACCGACAATCAAAAACGCTTCGGGCCATTCGAGCCCGGTGAGTTGCTTCTTGAACAAGAACATCGCGGCCACCGCTCCCGCGTTTCCGCCGGCTCCCACAATGCCGGCCACGGCTCCCAGGGCTTGCTTGTTGATGAACGGCACGACCGAAAACGTCGCACCTTCGGCCATCTGCACGAACAAGCTGAAGAACAGCAGCGAGCCGATGATCGTGGGGATCGTGCCCATGCGAGAGAACGCCATTAGAGCCAATCCTTCGACGAACAACGCCATGAACAACCAGCGGACTCGGCCTTTCAATCCCCACCGGGCTCCGAATTGGTCTCCAAACACACCACCCAAAGTGCGAGCGAAGATGTTCATCAGTCCGAACAACCCGGCAATCAACCCGGCGGTGCCCAGATCCATATCGAAGTAGTCGGCGAAGTACAGGGCCGCCTTGCTGTTCACCAGCAGTTCGATCCCGAAACACGCTCCGTAAATCACGAACAGCAACCACACGCGGTAGTCTTTGCAGGCTTCGACAAAGGCGCCGTTCACTTGCTTGGCTTGCAGACCTGCTTGTTGGCTGCGGAGTTCCTTGAAGTTGCCTTCCGGGCTGTCTTGCGTAAGCCGGAAATAGGCCACTCCGGTCAAAAGCATCAACAATCCCGGCATCACCATGGCATAACGCCAAGCCAATGATTCAGACGCCACAACGCTCAGGACGCCCGCAAACACCAATGGCATCACGATCTGCGTGACGCCGCCGCCGAGGTTGCCCCAACCCGCCGTGGTGGCATTCGCGGTCCCGACACAATTCGGAGCGAACATCACCGACGTGTGATACTGCGTGATCACGAACGAGGCCCCGACGGCACCGATCGCCATCCGCATGATCAAGAAGGTCTCGTAGTTCGGCGACAGCCCAACCAGCATCACCGGCAGCGACCCCAGCACTAGCAACCAGGTGTAAGCCAATCGAGGCCCGATGCGATCGCACAGCCAGCCGATGACGAGCCGCATCAGCACGGTACTGCCGACGGCGACCATGTTCGTGGTCACGATTTGATCGGTGGTGATCCCGAGGTCTTCGCGGATGATCTTCAGCATCGGCGCGATACCGAACCAACCGAAGAAGCACAGAAAGAATGCGAACCACGTCATGTGAAACGTTCGCATTTGCGGCGTAGTGAAGTCGAACAGATTGATGCGCGTGGCTTTTCGGTTTGTATTCATTGTGCGAGATCCAAAGTCGTTTCAGAGTGCGCGTACGCTCATCGTCGAGAACGATGAAGTGACCTGCCGTCATGCGAGCGCACATTTGCGGCAGGAATTCGAGCGACGGATTGGCGCTAGTCCGGATTATTCATTAGCCGTTTTGGCGCTAGCCACGGTTCCGGTCGAAGGTGGGAAAACCGGGGCAAGCAGGGTGTGGCAAGAATTCCAACTGTCCAACGAGTGGTTTGCGGAAGACGTTGCCTGTCCAGATTTGTCGTCGAGTTAGACTTTCGACGACTGCATCCACAAGTCACTCGGATGCGGCTGTTTTGTGTTTCGTTTTTGTAAGGAAACAACCTGCGGGGAGTGTTGGCATGGCTGCTGTGCGTTCATTCCATTGATTCCGATCATTGCTCGAACGGAAGCGCGACCGTTACAAGCTCGTGGGATCGAGTCACGATGCGCGAGACGTCGATGCCTGTCGCATGCCCATAAAGCAAGCCGCGTGCCGGAGCGACGCCCACGAGTCCAAGCAATTGGGTTGACTTGGCGATTCAGCGGGAATTCCCGGAGAATCGGGTACAAGACCACGTAGAATTGGCTGACAAATCTCGCGGCGAAAACGAATCGATGCACGTCGTCGCTCGCGACACTGGGGTGGCTGCCCGTCAATGATGCAGTTGTGCTCAATTCGTAAACGGCTTGCGGAACCCGTCGCTTCAGTCGCAGTCACTTGGCGATCCAACCGGCAATGAGTAAGCGACATCCGAATCTGACTGCGTCTGCACATTTCGCAGTCCATTTGACTCGGTCGTTTCTGCCGGGGCATTGTCACTGTCCGTCGTTCGAGTGGGAGTTTCGGCTGCCTTGCCGCTATGCGCCGTTTGAGTGGGTGGGAAGAAAACGGGACAGGTGACAGGTTACCTGTCTCGTTTTCCGCTTCTCAAGGAACGCTGGACGGAAGACGACGACCTGCACTTCGGCCCCACGGTCAAGCTGCGATGGGCTTACGGTTGCTCAAAGGCGATCGACGAATTCTTAGTACGCGTGCACGATCAATTTCCGGTTTTGGAAGCAACCACGCGAGCATTCCCACACAGTCGGTCGGACGGGCTCATGTTTGATCCAGAGCGAAAACTGATTTGGGGCACCGACACGAACAGCCAGGTCTATGTACTTCGCGTGGATCGTGAAAAAGCGGGCTGAAACCCCTGGTGGAATGATGGTGAGAGGGTGGCCGGGGTCTGGCTTACGGTTTTCAGATTTGGCGGGCGTTTGACTTGGGATTTCACCAACAACGCG
>JAQBZS010000420.1 GCA_027622115.1 Planctomycetota bacterium
CGACGGCGACGCGGGCGACGTTCTTCGGACTCGCTACTCGCGTCACCCGACTCCTCGGCATCATCATCGAGTCCCAAGCCAAAACCGCTCAAGTCATCGTCGTCATCGACCTCAGTCTTGGCTTGAACCCGATCGACCGGTTTCGGAGCAGGTGACGACTTTGCAACCGGCGATGATTTGGGTGCCGGTGTTGACTGAGGGGCCGGTGAAGTTTTGGGGGCGGGAGACGCCTTTGGCGCAGGCGACGACTGGCGAGCAGGCGACGACTGGCGAGCCGGTGACGGTTTGGAATGCGATGGCGACCGATCGCGCGACGATCGGTCAGGCTTGCCGGATCCACCGCCCTCGGACCAATCCCACGAGTCCAAAGCGTCCCAATACTCGTCTTGCTCCTCGTCGTCGTCCTCGTCGTCCTCGTCGTCCTCGTCGTCCTCGTCGTCCTCGTCGTCCTCGTCGTCCTCGTCGTCGTCGTCATCTTCCGCGACGACTACGGTTTCGACATCGTCCTCTTCGAATTCGAGATCCGCGTCA
This sequence comes from Planctomycetota bacterium, assembly GCA_027622115.1. Classification (GTDB taxonomy): domain Bacteria; phylum Planctomycetota; class Planctomycetia; order Planctomycetales; family Planctomycetaceae; genus JAQBZS01. The sequence goes on from JAQBZS010000420.1 coordinate 532, forward strand.
TCGTCGTCGTCGTCGAATTCATCCACGAAGCCGAACTCATCGTCATCATCAAAGTCGTCGTTCGCGGTTGCTTCCGACTTGGCGTCGGTTCGAGCAGTTTGTGCGACGGGTGTCGGCGAATGAATGGGCGTGGTGTGGGTAACGGGTTCGTCTTCGTCTTCATCCCACTCATCGTCGTCGTCATCGCCGAAGATGATGTCGTCATCGTCATCCTCATCGTCATCGTCATCGTCATTCGATTGGGCGATCGTGGAATCTTTCGCACCGACGGCAGCGAGGTCGTCTTCCAAATCCTCAGATCCAAAATCGTCGTCGTCGAGGAAATCGTCATCGGAGAGTTCGTCATCCATTTCGATTCCGAACAGATTTTCTGCCAAGTCTTCGATGGATTTGGACGGTTTGACTGGGTCGTTTGGAGTGTCGTTACTCATGGTTCCGGTGGTTTACCTGATGAGATTGGGCGCTTGCTGAGAGTGTGTTGGGACAACGCCGTTCCCACACGCCGACAAAGCATCGGCGAATGCCTGCAAGGCGGCAAAAGCAGCGAGAGGATATCGGTTCGCGATTCGGCATGCTACCAACGTCGCCGCACGGCCAGGACGCAAATCGCGGGCGGTTCGGCAAGTTCGATCCCTTTTCGTAAACTGAGATGGTCTCTTCCTCAAGTCCAGTGGAGTCGTCGAGATGCCCACCATTCAACGCGTGTTGATTGCCGTGCTGCTGGCAGGTCCATGCCACACAATCTGCGTCGCGCAGCACGGTGCAAAGCGTGAATCGACACCCACGTTGCCGACGACGCCATTCGACTACCAGCAAGTCACGCTGCCTGCTTCGATCTCACGCGACGAACTGCGGCAATCGGACAATACTCCACCGGACAACCCCATCACCAATTCCGGGGCGACGTTGGGTCGTGTGCTGTTCTACGACACACGGCTTTCGCGAAACGACACTGTGTCCTGTGCGTCGTGTCATGATCAACAAGCGGCGTTCAGCGATTCACGCAAATTCAGTCGAGGGTTCAACGGCGGACTCACGGGCCGCAACTCGATGTCGTTGGCAAACCTTCGCTACGCAAACGTGAACGATCAGCAGCCCGGATTCTTCTGGGACGAACGAGCGGCCACGCTGGAAGCGCAAGTGCTGATGCCAATTCAGGATGCGGTGGAAATGGGCATGACGCTGGATGATCTCGAAAGGAAACTTCGCACAATTCGATATTACCCCAAGCTGTACACGGCGGCGTTCGGTTCGGCGGACATCAATCGCGAACGAACGGCTAAAGCACTGGCCCAATTTCTGCGGTCGATGACGTCTTTCTCTTCCAAGTTCGATCTCGCAGCCTCCACGCCAACCTCTGGGTCGAAACAAGTCGCGCTGAGCAAAGACGAGTTACAGGGGCAGGCACTCTTCATGGACGGCCTGAACGGCGTAGCGGAATTGGCCTGCGCGTTATGCCACATCCCGCCGACGCTCAACATGGATCAGTCGCATCACATCGGCTTGGATCTCAAGTCGAAGGACCGCGGCCTAGGAGCACTCGGGCGAAAGTCCAACGCTCCGTTCACACCGAACAACGACGGCAAATTCAAAGCGCCCTCGTTGCGGAACGTAGCGCTCACCGCGCCTTACATGCATGACGGCAGGTTCAAGACGCTCGAACAGGTTATCGAGCACTACTCGTCCGGCGTGCATCCGCATCCGAATTTGACGCTGCCTTTCGATGCGAGCAAAACCTCCGGAAAGCCGACATCCGGCTTCCAATTCACCAAGCAACAGCAGACCGCCCTGGTCGCATTCTTGAAGACGCTCACGGACGGTTCATTCGTGACGGATCCACGATTCTCCGATCCGTTCATTCGTCCGCGTAAAGATCCGTGACCAGCCACGCGAACGAAGTAGCTATACTTCGAACTGCTCGATTCCTTCGATGCCTGGCAACAAGGGATGCTGTATGAAGTCGATTCAGTCCACGGCACGTGACACGTTTCAGGTCGGGCTCGACTGCATAGCCCTTCGCGGCCACGCTTCCGTTCGCGCTCGACCTCATGCTTTGACGTTTTCCTCGCCGGCCCGGCTCGTGCGTTGCATCACCTTGGCGATGATCAGCGCGATCTTTTCGGCGACGGCCATTCACGCACAGCCAAATTCGGCGCGATTGACCACGGTTGCGGACCCTGACTTTCCGCAGGCGGCGGCGCTGAATTTCAACTCGGATCACGATCGGCTGCTGGTCCGAATTCAGAATTCGATTCGCGACGGCAAGACCGCGGAAGCGATTCAACTGCTCAAGCTGCTCTTGGCGTCGGCGCGGGACTCGATGATGAGTCAACGAGCCTCGATGGATACGACGTTTCTGTCGAACAACAAATACGCGCAATATCGGCGATTCAACCATCGTGTCGAACAAGTGCTGCGTGAATCCGCCGACTTACTGGCTGTGTATCGCGTGAGCGTTGATCCCGAAGTCATCGGCCTCTTGGTGGGTCAACGGTCGCGATCGCGAAAGAACACGCCTGCCGACGGACGACGCCATGTTCGCGAGTTGCTGAGAAACGCGAGCGATCAAGTTCTGCAACGCATTACCGACGAGTATTTCTTGAGTTCATTCGGCGACGATGCGGCCGCGATCCTCGCCACGCGGAAGTTTGATCGCGGTGCCTTTACCGCTGCCGCCGCGCTGATTCGACGGTTGCTCGATGATTATCCCCAATCGAATCTTCCCGCCACCCGCATCAAGCGACTCGGAGCACTCGTCGAAGCCACGATTGGCAATACGACGCGAGCCAATCAACTGGTTCAACAACTGCCGAAGTCGTCGTCGGCCAAGGTACAAGCCCAAGTCGATCGGCTGTTGCAATCCGCGCGCGACAACAGAGCGTGGAATCGAGGAACGGTCTTCAGTTCATTGCCGACGTTGCAGCGCGGCGTGGCGGTCGGACCGGAATGGTCTCGCGATACGAGGCTGTCATCGCAATGGGAATTCGGTTCGAACACCCGACCGGTCCCAATCACATCACCCTATCGTTTCTATTCACCAACCTCGATTCCGAAACCCAAATCTGGATCCGTTGTGGATCGCTGGCGCAAACATCGCTGGCGTCCCACCGCGGAAGCCCTGTTTCAAGGTGGGCACATCTATTGGAAGTCGAATTCCGCCTTGCACTGCATTGACCAATTGACCGGCAAATCCGTGGGCGAAGGACTCACACAGCGCTACGCGGCCGACCCGCTCACTTTGAGCTTCGTGTCGCGTACTCCGCGCGGATACGACACGCCCGAATCCGCCGACGCCGTCAGACAGTTTGGCGATCGAGTCGACACGGCGATGTCGACGAGCGGTGATTTGGTCTTCGTCTTGAGCGGACGCGTGACCGGTTACACGCCGACAATCAATCGCTTTCGTCTGGGAGTCTCGGTAACGCGGGCGCGACCCAATCAGTTGGTGGCCTATCGCCGCACCGATGGCTTGGAGACCGTCTGGAAGCGACCCACACAAGCGGAAACGCAATCTCCCCCGTCGTTCATGGCCACACCGATTGCACACGGCAGCCAGTTGTTGGTGCCCGCCATGCACGGCGATGAACTGTGGTTGTATTCGCTCGACGCAACGGATGGCCACACGTTGTGGCGGACGTTTTTGCTCGACGAGTCGCGGGGATTTTCACATCCCTGGGCACCGGTGGGCGTGTCCATCGCCGATTCGGACGTGTATGTCGCGACCGGCAATGGCGTGGTGTTTGCACTCGAAGTCGCTTCCGGCACAACACGCTGGGCCACCCGCTACGTCCGTTCGCCGAGCCGCAATGTGGCCGTTCGCAGTTCGCGGAGTACGGTGTCGATGCACTTCGATGGTTGGACTGCGGACGTGGTGATTCCGTACGGCAATTGGATCGTGGTGGTGCCGTCGGACCGTGACTACCTGTTTTCGCTCAATCGCACGGACGGCACTTTGTCGTGGGATTCACCGAAGACGCCCGAACAACCACCCACCGAGTACGTGTTGGGTTTGAGCGGCGAACACCTTTATCTGGCAGGTCCATCGGTGATTCGGCGGTACAACATCCGCACTGGAAAACCGGTCCAACGCATTTTGCACGACGAATGTTTTGGACACGGAGCCCTGTGTACGAACGGCATTTTCCTTCCCTTGGAAAATGAGATCCTGCAATTGGACCACACCGCGAGCGACATGCCGGACGTCGGTCGATTCAAAGTGGTTCGGCAACACGATCAGCCGCTCGGAAACCTGTTTGCCCATGACGGCAAGCTGTTCGTCAGCGCGATGAATCGCATCGAATTGCTCGCGGATATGAATTTGCAGTTGCAGCAACTTGCGAAACAGTTCGCGGCCGGAAACATCGATGCGCTCGTACAACGGGCTCGGTTGAAGTTTGCGGTGGAAGACTTCGACGACGGCTGTGCGGATTTGGCACTCGCACACCGCAAGTTTGCCGAGAGCGGTGAAACTCGCCACGCCACATCGGTGCTGGTTTCGGCGATTCAGGACTTCAAGCTGACGACGGAGTCTCCCGCATTCACGTTGCGGCAGCTTGTGGAAAACGAAACCCGCCGCTCAAGCCAAGCCAAAGACGATGCGGACCCGGAGCATCTCAGACTTCACGCCTTGCAAGTCTCGGAATCCCTGCAAGCACTCGATACGGACGATCCCGCCAAGTCGCACGACATGTTGCGGATGATTCGCGATGCAGCGGTGCTGTTCGACCGGCGCGATCGAGTGCTGCTGGCGAAGTCGTTGATTCAACGCCACTCGCGACTTGAAACGCTGGACGAATTGATTGAACTGTCGAAATCGCCACACGCAAATGCGCGACTGTTGGCGATCGCGGGTTTGAACGAGGTGCGTGAAGAGAAGTCGGACGCGGCGCTCGCCACGCTGCGTGAAGACGACGAGGTCGAGATCAAGTTTGAATCGGCCGTGTGTCTATTGAATCGCGGTGATCGACGTTCGCTCGACACATTGGCTTCGCTGTTGAATACGTTGGATCCCGTCAAGACATACGCCACCTATGCCCTGCGACATGCGACCGGCCAGACTCACGGGGTCTTCATCGCGAATACCGACGCAGCCCGGCAAGCGGCGATTCAACGTTGGCGAGACTGGATCAAGAATGCGGGAGAAACCGCGAAGCTCAATCTGCCCGTCAATCCGAGACGCGGGACGCGGACGCTGCTGGCCAGTCCGAACGGTAACAGTGTGTTCGAAGTGGATTTGTTCGGCGAGATCGTGTGGCAGAAATCCGTGTTTTCGCCGACACACGCCGAAGGTCTGGAGAACGGGAGCCGGCTGATTTGTGCGTACTACGCCGGCACCGTCACGGAATATGACGAGCAACACCGCACGGTTTGGGAATACAAGCTTTTGCCCGAACGTCCCTACAAGGCGCATCGACTCCAAAACGGCAACACGCTGATCGTCATCCAGGACTCGCACAAAATCATCGAGGTGAACCGAGCGAAACAAATCGTGTGGTCCGGCAAGTTTGAACGGAACCCGTCGGATGCCGCCTTGGCCGCGAACGGTGACATTTGGGTGGCGCTCCGGAATTCGAACGAGGTCGCGAGATTCGATCGCGCCGGCAAAAAGTTGGCCCAGTTTGTCGTGACGGATCCGCGATCCGTGCAAGTCTTGCCGAACGGCAACATCCTCGTCTGTGAAATCAAACACGACCGAGTGGTGGAGTACGATCCCAAGCAAGAAAAGGTTGTGAAGACGTGGACCGCCGGGCTGCGCTCACCTCGCTTTGCCGAACGCTTGACGACGGGCGCGACACTGATCGTTGATGGATCGACCGTGCGGGAATTCTCCGAAGACGGCAAGGTCGTTTGGTCGTACGGCCTTGGCAAGTCGTCGGTTGGCACGATTTCGCGATTCTGACCGTAGCTTGGGACCATTGTCCCGAGCGGTCACGAGGCAATGGCCACGTGCCGGGTCGGTCAGAAGTTGCATTTTGAGCAAGTAACTTTGTATCCGGATTCGTTCCGCAAAAAGTTTGAGCGCGGCTCGTTTAACCGCACGCCGTAGGCACGCGCGTTGGAGGACACGTGACGTG
>JAQBZS010000421.1 GCA_027622115.1 Planctomycetota bacterium
TTCGAACCAAGGCGGCGTGTACGACGACATCCTCAAGTATCTGAAGCTGGGGTAGTTCGTTGTGCTGAGCGCGAGCCATCGGAGGCTGCGCATAGAAACGGTAGAGTCGTCGAAATCCAAAGTCTCCAAGTCTCAATCGAAACCCACCCATGCACGATGTTGTCATTACGAACGGTCGGATCATCGATGGTTCCAAATCGCCCGCGTTTCAAGCGGACGTCGGGATCCAGGGTGATCGCATCACCCACATCGGCGACCTGTCAGACGCGCCACGCCGCGACACGATTGATGCCGCGGGTCTCGTCGTTGCTCCGGGTTTCATTGATGTCCACAACCATTCCGACGGCTGGATGCTGCGAGAAACCAATCTGGAGGCCAAAACGCACCAGGGTTTCACGACGGAAGTCCTAATGGCCGACGGCATCTCGTACGCACCGGTGACCGAGCAAACCGTGCGTGAGTGGATCTATTACTTACGAGCCCTCAATCATCTCTCGCTCAGCGATTACGATGGCTGGAAAAGCATCGCCGATTACATGGAACGTATCGACGGTGCCAACGTGCAAAACGCGGCGACTCATGTGCCGTATGCCAATGTCAGAACCATCGCCTGCGGTTTCGGAGTCCGCACGGTCGACGATTTTCAAGTCCGCGAAATCGAGCGATTGATTGCAATCGGCATGGACGACGGAGCCGTCGGCCTGTCGACCGGCATGGACTACATGGATCAGTGGTACGCGGACACCGACGAATTGGTCATGGCCTGCAAGGTCGTCGCCAAATACGGCGGATTGTATGTCACGCACATCCGCTACAAGAAAACGTTGCTGCCTGCCTTGGAAGAAGCGGCAGAAATCGGTCGGCGGTCCGGCGTTAAGGTGCATATCTCGCACTTAAAGGCTCAGAGCTTCGAACAGATCGACGAGGTCCTCGAATTCCTCGATCGCACCCGCAAGGACGTCGACTTGTCCTTCGACGTGTATCCGTACCAGCCCGGTTCCACGATGCTAAATTACCTCGTCCCGTACGAGGCGTTCGACGATGGTGCCATTGCCGCTCAGGGCAAGCTGATCCAGAACGGGATTCGCGAGCGATTCCTGGCGGGGCTCAAAGCCTATCGCCTGGATTTGGATCACATCCGCATCGCGTGGACCAACAGCAAACGCAACACGCAGTATCAAGGCAAGACGTTGGCCGAGTACGTCGACGCCATGCATCTTCCGCAAGCCGATGCGTTGTATGAACTGCTGATCGACGAAGGGCTCGCCGTGTTGTGCGTGATGGACGAAGGCGACGACCGCATGGTGCAACCGATTTTGCAACACGACCTGGGCATGATCGGCAGCGACGGCATCTACGCCGAAGGCGGCCACGTCCATCCGCGAGTCTTCGGGACGGCCGGCCGCATCCTGGGTCCGTGTGTGCGAGATCACAAATTGTTCTCGCTGGAAGAGGCCGTGTACAAGCTCTCCGCATACGCCGCCGATCGTTTTGGATTCAAGGACCGAGGCCGCATTGCGGTCGGTCACTTTGCGGACATCACGATCTTTGATCCGGAAACCGTCCGCGATACGGCCACGTTTGAAGACCCACAACAGCTCTGCACGGGATTCAAACACGTCGTGGTCAATGGTCGACCGATCATGCGGGACGGTGAATTCACGACAATCCCCACGAATCAATTACCGGGTCGTTATCTCCGCCGCGGCGAATGATCCGCGAGACTTCGAAATATCGCCGACATGCGCAGTCGCGTAGGATGTGCAGCGCCGGGGAAAGGGGTCTGGCTTACGTATTTCAGATTTGGCGGGCGTTTGACGTGGAATTCACCAACAACGTCAAACCGCCAAATCTGAAATACGTAAGCCTGACCCCCAAGTCCTCGACTCGCGCGTTTTTCGAAAGTACGTCGAATCAACCATGTCGCCAGAAAACCAACAGAATGGCGGCAGGGCGCTTTCCATCTCCGGTGATGTGGGCGAATGGAACTCCTTCCAAGAACACGCGAATTGAGGACATGGGGGTCAGGCTTACGGCTTTCAGATTTGGCGGAGTGACGTTCTTGAATTTCGCGTCGAACGCCCGCCAAATCTGAAAGACGTAAGCTCGACCCCCGAAAGAATGACCCAAGGTGCGCGATTGTTGAACTCCTTCGGAGTATTCAAGAACTGTGCCGACCCCTTCGACGCCAGCTGCGAAAATACGCAAGCAAACAACAAATCGATAAGTCGTAGGTAAAATAAGCCGACTTTGAATGCGCAGAGAATCGCAGTCCAAGAAATAGGGAATTAGAGTGGATCAATGGCCGAAGCAGCAAAAACAGCAGGCACGCAACTGTCACCGGAACTCGCGCAAAAACGAGACGACTTGTTGAACGTCTTGCGCGAGTGCGGTCGCGTTGCGGTGGCGTTTTCCGGCGGAGTGGACAGTGCGGTGGTCGCCAAGGCCGCTCAATTGGCGATCGGCGAACAATCCGTCGCGATCACGGCCAACAGTGCAAGCCTCGCCGGCGGAGAACTTGAGACCGCGAAATCGGTCGCTGCCGGTATCGGCATCCGTTTGCGAGTCTTGGAAACGAACGAGTTCGCGAATCCGGACTATGTGCGCAACGCGTCGAACCGCTGCTACTTTTGCAAGTCCGAGTTGTACACGCGGATTGCCGAGCATCGCGCGGAGTTGGGCATCGACACGGTGGTGAATGGAGCGAACGTCGATGATCAAGGCGACCATCGACCGGGCATGCAAGCGGCAGCCGAGAACTCGGTGCGCAGCCCGTTGATCGAAGCCGGCATCAACAAGGCCGAAGTCCGCGAACTCGCCCGTTATTGGGAACTGGCAGTGTGGGACAAGCCCGCGACGCCGTGCCTGTCGAGTCGCATCGCGTACGGCGTGGCGGTGACTCCGGAACGCGTCGCGCGGGTCGATCAAGCGGAAGCATTCCTGCGACGGGAATTCCAACTGCGCGAACTACGCGTGCGTCACGAAATGAACGATCTCGCGCGGATCGAGGTTCCCAGCGAAGCGTTGCCGATGCTGGTCGAGGTCGCCGCTCGCGAAAAAATCTCCGCGCGGCTCCGGGCTCTCGGATTCCGTTATGTGACGATCGACTTGGACGGCTTTCGCTCGGGCAGCATGAACGAAGTCATTCCGCTCGACGTATGGTATGACAGCGATCTCATCAGCAACGCGAACGACACGAATTCGGAGACGCGGATTTCATAGAAGCTCTCTGAAAAACCGGGACTGGCCACATGTTGTCCCAATTCAATTCCGAGATTCAACATGTGGGTGCCTGTCCCGCTTTTTCAGAGAGCTTCTAGCGCGAACACCGAATTCCAGGCGGAATAAGGCCTGCCATGAATGAATCCAGTCAACCGATAGCAGCAGATCCCGACAAAGACGCGGCGTCGGCGGAACCCGGCGGAGATGCGACGGCGAATCGCCCCCGCTCGGCACTGACCGACGCACTGCACTTGTCGGTCTTGTGGTCTTTTGCCGGCGCCCAGCCGATCTACCAACTCTTGAGCCAACGGCTGACCTACTTGAAGGATGCTGGAATCGAACCCATCGCGATCGTGTTACTGACCGTCGGGTTGAGCGTGTTGATTCCAGCGTTGCTGATCGCACTCGTGTCGTTGGCCGGGCTGGTGAAGTCCGGCGGCCGAACAGCGGCTTACATCCCGTGCGTGGCATTGCTCGCCGCTGCCATCTTCATGCCGATCACGCGAAAGGTGCCGGGCCTGCCCGGCCTCGTCGTCGTGCCACTCGGAATCCTCTGCGGCGTGGCGCTTGCCTGGGCCTATCACCGCTGGCGAACATGTCGCACCTTGGTCACGGCGGTCACCCGGGATCGTCGTGTTTCCGGTTTGGTTTCTGTGGCTGTCGCCGATCGTCACGTTCTTGTTCCCGGAGCCGCCGCCGGAAGCGGGCACTGCGTCGGTCGGTCGGCCAACCACCGTTGTGATGGTCGTATTTGACGAGGCCAGCGGCTTGTCCTTGATGGACGAGAATCGGGAAATCGACGCAACGCTGTTCCCCAACTTCAGTGCCTTGGCGAAACAGGCGACTTGGTATCGCAACGCCACGACCGTCCATCAATTCACGGCCAACGCCGTTCCGGCCATTCTGACGGGTACGTACCCGCGCGAAATCAAGCTTCCCACCGTCGAACAGATTGATGCTGGCGACCAATCAGTACGAGTTTGTCGCGTTTGAACCGTACACACGTCTGTTTCCCGAAGATCAAGGCGTTGATGTTCGCGAGAGAATCGATCTCTTGCAGCAGTTGACCATTCTTAAAAGAGATTTGCCGCCGGCATTGTTGAGCAAGCTGATTCCTGCTGATTTCCCCGGCACGCTTCCCAGTCCGGCGAATATCTGGTTTGGCGTCACGGGTCGAGATATCCCGCCGCAAAAGTCCAAGGGTTTATTCCGCTACGACCCAGACCTCGACCGTGCCGAGCAGTTCGAGCATTTCTTGCGGTGCATTCAGCCTCGAGAGAAACCGACACTGTATTTCCATCACATCATCCTGCCGCATACTCCATGGAACTATTTGCCGTCCGGCAAGAAGTTCAAAGCCGAGTTGGCCTCGAACGAATCCGGTCCGGCTGGCGGGCAGGGGCCTGTTGGCCTCGACTGGGGACCGGACGAATTGGTCGTCGCCCAAAATCAACAGCGGTACTATCTGCAATTCCGCTTCGTCGACCGCTTGTTGGGGCAGCTCATCGAGCGAATGAAGGATGCTGGCATTTACGATTCTTCCCTGCTGATCGTAACAGCGGACCACGGAGTCAGTTTCGTCGCGAATCACGGACGTCGAGTCCCGACGGATGACTCGCTTGGCGACATCCTTTCAATTCCCATGTTCATCAAAGCGCCCGGCCAGATGGCGGGCGAACCGGATGATCGGAATGTTGAGTCCATCGACCTGCTGCCCACGATTTTGGGCACTCTGGACTACCAGCCGTTGGCCGCAACCGACGGCCAAAACGTGCTGGCTCCCGGCATGAAGCCTCGACCGACGAAGCTGTTCTTCCAAACCTCCGATCCGCGGGTCATCGACGCCGATTTTCCCGAGGCGGCAGAGGCGCTGCGCCGCAGCCTGCGGACTCGAAACGCGTCGCTCGACGTTCCATTGGGACCGGCACCGCAACTGGTGGGTCGCAAGGTATCGGAACTCGCCGAGGGTGCCGAATCCAGCCTCAAGTCCGGTTGGAATTTCGAGGGAGATGAGGTACGGGACGACCCGTCGGCACTGTTGCCGTGCCTCGTCCAAGGTCGAATCTCGCCGATCCCGAAGCCCGATCAACCGGTGATGCTGGCAGTCGCAGTCAACGGCACAATCGTCGGCACGACGCAGACCTATCAATTGGAACTCGCGCGCGAGCATTGGTCCTTGCTATTCCACGAGAAGTATCTGCAAGTCGGCAAGAATGCGTTTGTGCTTTACGAATTGCGAGGCGACGCGAACGACCGGACTCTCCATCGAGTGCCAACCAGCCGGGATTCGTCGATATTCCTGCAGTGAGGTCAACAGTCGGCCTCGATTGATCACACATTGGCCCACTGAGTAGTTTTCATCGGTCGCATCCGTCTCATAAGTCCCATTTGCAAGAGACTTATGGGACGAATGCGACTTATGCAGCCGGTCCCATGAGCCAAAAGGTGATCACGGCCCAACAGCCGCAACGTGCTGGCCCCGGATTAATCTGACCCTTTGGAGGCCTCGCTAAACCCCGGCAAAAACTGAGGCCGGAAAGGGTCAGACCCCTTTTCGGATAGCTTCTAGCCACGGTTCTGTCGAACAACCAAAACTCAGAAGCTACTTCGAACTGCCCAACGCCCGCGCGTGGTACAGAATGCGCGTCCCGCTGGTGGGCGGTTGCTTTTGCACGATTTCGAACGACCGGCCGAGGCATTGTTCGAAGAAATCGGCGTCATAGTCGTCATAGAGTTCCGTCTTGTAACGCAGCAACGTTTGGACCATCGGATCGTCGCGGCAGACAAACTCGATCACCAAGTCCGAACCGAGTTGGGCGAGCCATTCGATTAAGTCTTCAAGCGGTACGTTGGCAGTGATCACCAGATGATGAATCAGCGCGAGACACAGGACGAGGTCCGGCCTTCCTCGTTCGTGCAGTGTACGTCGCTCGCCCAAACGCCAACCCAGACCGGGAGACGGGTCGACGACGTTGTTCACGAGCGGCAAGATGTTGCCGGGGCCGTTGGCACGTAAGTCCAAATAGAACTTTTCGATGCTGATGCGGTCGCTGTCCATTGCGACGACATAGTCGGCATGCTTGGCCGCAATTCGCGAAAATGTGCCGGTATTGCAGCCCAAATCCCACACCAATTTGCGCCGCCGCTGCGAAACTACGTCCCGAACAAACCCTTCTTTCGCCTCGCGGTCTGGATCGTTGTAACTGTTGTTATCGGCGTAGTCGGTCCAATGCGATCGAGTCTGTTTCGGATGCAGCCGCTGGATGATTCGCCGCAGGCCCTGGACGTTCGCTCGGACGAGTTGCTGCTGGAATCCGGCCTTTTGCAAGCCGACTTTGACGTCTTGCCGGTTGATCGACTGCGACTTTTGCAGCTTTGAGT
>JAQBZS010000422.1 GCA_027622115.1 Planctomycetota bacterium
CGTTACCACAACGACCAAAAACGTCACAATCGCCCGTGACATCATCGAGACCTCCCTGTCGATCCAGAAGCACGTGGTCTCGGTGGGGTGCCCCCCCGAACTACTGAGACCGTGTCCTTTCAGATATCGGCCAGTGTTTGACCGGATAACAGTGAAGTTCGGTGTAATCCTCAATCTCGTGCGACCGCTTCAATGCCGTTTTCGCCTAAAGATTCCGATTCCGCGAACGAAACAGCGGTGAGGCCACGGTACAATCCGCGTCATCACTTCACGCGGCAATTCGATGCTTCGGGTGCAAAGGACACAACTCGGCCCGATCGTCCACATTGACAGCCGTGTCAACTTGGCTCATGTCTTCGTAATTCGCCCTTCGATGTTACTCCCACTGGTAAGCCGTCCGATGAATCTGCCTGCTCAACTCCGACAAGTCGCTTTGGTCACGTGTCTGGTCGTTTTCTTTGGCCACAACGTCTTCAGCCAAGTGCTGCTGCAGGAACAGCGGACCGACATTCCGGCGCTGATACGTGTGACTCCGCGTGGATTGCCGGTCGGTCGAACGACCACGCTGACGATCGATGGTCTGCGGCTCGACACAATCACGCAAATCGTCAGCCAAGCCGGCATCCGACTCGTCAAAGTCGAAAAGCTGGAAGCCACGAAAGCGGTCTTTCAGGTGGAAGTTTCGGCGGAAACGGTTCCGGGTTGCTACCCCGTGCATCTGTTGTGCAAATCCGGTTTATCGAATCCCAAGCTGCTGCGGATCGACAACATCGACCAAGTGATCGAGCCCGAAAAAAAAGCGAACGCTGCGGTTGAAATCAAAGTGCCGAGCGGCATCACGGGCAAACTGGCTCCTGCGGAACTCGACGAGTACACGTTTGAAGTGGCGACCGGTTCGGACTTGGTGTTCGACTTGCTGTCCCATCGACTCGGCAGCACCGTGAACGGCGAACTGACACTGTTTAATGACAGCGGTCGACAATTGGCGCGAGTGTATCTCGCCTCACCGGACATCTCGCCGGATGTACGACTGAATTACCATTTCGAACAATCCGGCAAGTACACGATTCGTGTTTCGGACCGCGCGTATCTGGGTGACGCCAATTCGCAGTACTACTTGCGGATTTCACCGCACACCTTCGCTACATCGATTTTTCCTGCCGGCGGTCAAGCCGGTCAGGCCACGGAATTCACGCTCTCCGGTGGCAGTTTGAAGGAGCCCATTACGCGTACGATCAAATTCGCCGCCGATGAACCGTCTCGCAGGTTTCGGCCGCGATTCGAAACAGCGACCGGATCAGTGCTCAGCCCGATCGCGATTGCAGTCGGCCGCTATCCCGAAGTCGCTGAAGCGGGCGACAACGACTCGCTGAAGACCGCACAATCGCTCGCATTGCCGACGACCGTGAACGGCCGATTCGAAACAGCCAACGACCGTGATTTCTTCAAGTTTCCCGCCAAGAAGGGTCAGAATTTCACGATTCGCGTAACCGCCTCCGAATTGGGCTCACCCGTGGACGCTGTGTTTCATTTCTACTCCCCCGACGGAAAACGGCAGGCGACGGTTGACGACGTCGATGCCCAAACTCGAATCGCTCCGGTTGTTCGTCCCAGCACCATCGCGCCGCTCGCCGACGACCCATTCGTCACGCATACACCGACTGCGGACGGCGATTACACGGTCTGCATTCAGAATCGGTTTCGACACGGCGGAGCCGAAATGGTGTATCGCCTGGAAGTGGCTGAAAAATCGGAGGACTTCGAATTGATCGTGCAGCCCGGTCGAGTCGTCGCGGCTCAAGGCCAAAAGAAAAAAGGCCAGGCACAAGGTGCGCGAGTATTACCAACGTTTGCGGGTGAAGGCACCGGCGCCTTAAGCATCGATCGCGGTGGTCGTGGTTCGCTGGTCGTCAAGGCACTGCGATACGGATATGACGGCCCAATCAACCTTGCCGTCGAAGGTCTTCCCAGTGGGCTCGTCGCAGACAACGCGGTCATCGAGAATGGGCAGACCGAAACGACTCTGAGCCTCAATGCGGACTTCGACGCGAGTACCACGGCTGGATTCGTGCGGATCATTGGCACAAGTACCAACGTGCAACCCGCCATCAAGCGACAGGCCGTCCATGCCGTGGTGTTGGCGGCCATACCGCAATCGGTCGTCACGGAACATGAATTTGAAACGATCGCCGTGGCAATCAGTGATCGTGGGGCGGAATTGGCAATTCGCGTGGACGCGCAACTCAAGATTGCCCCCGGCACCAAGGCGATCATCCCCATCACGATTCGCCGCCGAGAGGGGTTTGTCGGAGCCGTAGAAGTCAAGCCGCTCCGTGTCCACGAGGGATTCACGATCACGCCGATCACGATTGCGGCAGACAAATCGGCGGGCCAATTGGAACTGATCGTGGCGGGAGACGCCGCCGACGGATTGAAGGTCATCCCGCTGCAAGCCTCGATGTCGCGGCCCAAGCCGAAACCGGACCCCAAGAAAAAACCAAACAAAAAGACAGCCGAGCCGCCCGAGCCGTTAATCGCGATCGCCTATGCGAAGATCAATGTCGTGCCGCTCGTCGTGGCGGAGTTGTCGTCACAGCAATTGGACTTGAAACGCGGGACAACGGAATCGCTGCAACTGAGTGTTCGCCGCAACGCTGCCAATCCCGAGTCATTCCGGTTGAAGCTTTCGAGACTGCCGCGAGGAGTCACCATCACGCCGACGACCCTGCCGGTTGATGCGGACACCATCGAACTCAAGGTGGTGGCGGCGGACGATGCGGCGGCCAGTCCGATTCGACGGATCATCCAATTGACGCCGATCGTGGTTGTGAACGGTCAGACCGTCGAATTGCCGAAGCTCCGTTTGGCACTCAAGGTGAGATGATTCAGCAACGCCGCGAAGCGATGTAGACTTCCGGCATGCACGATTCGCCGAACATCGACAGTGACCAGCCCTACGACATCGTCATCATCGGCGCCGGAATCCACGGCGCGGGGATCGCCGAGGTCGCGGCACTGCAAGGTTGGCGGACGCTGTTGCTCGAAAAGGATCACCCCGCGGCCGGGACGTCGTCACGATCCAGCAAACTGATTCATGGTGGCTTGAGGTACCTGGAAACTTTCCAGTGGTCGCTCGTCCGGCATTCGTTGCGAGATCGCGATCGACTGCTGAAGACGCAACCGGATTTGGTGAAGCTGGTTCCATTCTTTATCCCGATCTACGCGGATTCTCGACGATCGCGGTGGCAGATCGTGGCAGGCTTATCGTTGTATGCGCTTCTCGGCGGACTTCGAAAGACCACGCGATTTCGTCGAGTCCCGCGATCGGACTGGGATCAACTCGACGGCTTGAAGACAAACGGGCTGCGTGCCGTGTTTCAGTATCTCGACGGACAAACCGACGATCGCCGGTTGACGGAGGTCGTGGTGCAGAACGCGCAAAGCCACTCGGCGGAATTCGTTTGCCCGGCGGATTTCCTGAAAGCCGAGCGACGCGACTCCGATTACGTGGTGCATTGGCATTTCGACGGCGAGACACGCAGTTGCCGGACTAAGACGTTGGTGAACGCAGCGGGGCCGTGGGTCAACGACGTACACCTTCGCATTCAGCCGATGCCGACGACGATCGACATTGATCTCGTACAAGGCACGCATCTTGTGCTGGACACATCGATTTCGGCCGGCATTTTCTACGCCGAATCCCCGCAAGACCGGCGACCGGTGTTTGTCATGCCGTGGCATGGCCGCACGCTGGTGGGTACGACGGAATCTCCATTCGACGGCGCTCCCGACAATGTGCATCCACTGCAAGACGAAGAGGAGTATCTGCTGAATGTCTTCCGACATTACTTTCCGCAGCGGTCGACCGAGGTGGTCGAACGATTCGCGGGGCTGCGGGTGTTGCCGAAGTCTCGAGGCAGTTTCAATCGGAGATCTCGTGAAACAATCCTGCTGCCGGACAATCCCACCAACCCCAGAGGCATCGCCGTCTACGGCGGCAAACTGACCACGTTTCATTCCACGGCGATTGATGTCTTGAATCTCTTAGCGCCGGCATTGTTTCGGTCATGACACCAACCAACACCCGGCGTTTCCGGACACCGCTCTCCACCGACGCGGGGTCGGTGGAGAGCCGTGCGGCTCCCAGGGTCGGGCTCCGCGCAACCGAATTTCGGTAGCCGCGAAGTCGTTGCTCCCATCGGTACGGGGCCGGTGGAGTGCCTCAACCACCCGACCCCTTCCCAATCCGAACTTTTACAGCACCCCAGATCGAGGTAACCGACGTGAGTGACCGCGACTCCACAACACCGATCGAAAATCCGCAGTCGCTTGGCTCGGCAGGAGCACCGGGCGAGCTGGGCGCCGGCCAATTACGACGCGCGCTCGGACCGGGCATCGCCATCGCGATGGTGGTCGGCAACGTCATTGGGTCGGGGATCTTCTTCAAGCCGCCACAGATCGCGGTCGCCTCGGGAAACTTCCCGCTGATTATCTCGGTGTGGGTGTTTGGAGGCGTGTTGTGCATTCTTGGGGGAATGTGCTTCGCGGAACTGGCTGCCATGATGCCGCGAGCGGGTGGCCTTTATGTCTACCTCAAGGAAGCCTACGGCAAATGCACGGCGTTCTTATACGGCTGGACCGACTTCGTGTTTGCTCGCCCAGCGTCCATCGGTGCGTTGTGTACGGCGTCGCTGACCATGATCGCCGCCGCGAGCGGTTGGGCTCCAAATACGCTTGAACGCATCCTCTTCATCACGCTGCTGATCAGCGTAATGGCCGGGTTGAATATCGTCGGCGTGTTGTGGGGCGGCAGCGTTCAATTGCTGACGACAATCCTCAAGGCCGGCTTCCTGTTGGCGATCATCGTGGTGCCGCTCATTCTACTGGCGGGCGGTTATGGAAGCGTCGATGTCGCGAATTATTCCACCACGTCCGCGCCCGAGCATGATTCGTACATCCGGCAGTTTGCGGTCGTGCTGCTGGCCGTGATGTGGGCTTACAACGGCTGGCATGGCGTCACGCCCGTTGCCGAAGAGATCAAGCATCCGCAACGCAACATCCCACTGGCGTTGTTCGCGGGGATCGGCATTCTGATCGTGCTGTATGTCGGCGTGAACCTAGTCTATCACGGCGTCATGAGTATGGACGAAATTCGTGCGAAGGCGGAACTGGCCGACGGCGAACGCGACCTGGTCGGTGCCGTGGCCGAACGCTTGCTGAGTCCGTTCGGCGAATCGTGGGTCAATGGAGTCACCGTGGTGGTCACGTCGCTGATCGTGATCAGCATGTTGGGAGCGGTGAACAGCAACGTGATGAACGGGCCGCGGGCGGCATTCGCCATGGGTCGCGATGGAGTTTTCTTTCGGAGCCTGGGAGCCGTTCACGCAAGCTTCGCCACTCCGGCCGTGGCAATTCTTGTGCAGTCGGTGATGGCGGTGGTGCTGGTCGTCGCTTCCTCGGCCTATTTGAGTCTCACCAAGTCGGATAACCCCGGTGCTGTTTTTGAACTGCTGACGAACTTCGTGGTCTTTGCGAGCAGCCTGTTCTACATGTTGGCCGTCGCGTCGGTGATGGTGCTCCGAGCCAAACTTCCCAATGTGGAACGACCGTATCGAACCAGCGGCTACCCATTCGTCCCGATCGCATACCTGGTCGTGTATGCGATGTTTCTGTCGTACGTCTTTCTCGACAAGCCCTTGGACTCGGGCATTGGCTTGTGTCTGGTGGTTATTGGCTTGCCGTTCTATTGGTGTTTCCAACGGAAGAAAGCCGTGATTTGATGCCTGCGGTTTCTGTGAACTCCTCGCTATCCTCTGCACGCAGCCACTCCGTGGCTGAGGAATTAGAGGTCATCACCGCAAAACATCACCAAACCAAGATTTCCCAAACCCCAAAGAGGACGCACCCATGAATCGACGCATCACTGCTTCCGTCGCCTTGCTCGGCTGCCTTGCCTTGACCTCGCCATCGTTTGGCGACGTTTTTGAACTACGCACCTACACCACGAACGAAGGAAAGCTGGAAAACCTCAACACACGTTTTCGTGATCACACCGTGCGACTGTTCAAGAAGCACGGCATCGAGTCCGTTGGATACTGGGTTCCGACCGACGAAAAACAATCGAAGAACACTTTGATTTACGTCATTCGCCACAAGAGTCGCGATGCAGCGACAGCTTCGTGGAAAGCGTTTGGTTCGGATCCCGAGTGGCAGAAGGTTGCGAAGGAATCTCAAGTGGATGGTCGGATTCTGGCCAAGAAACCGGAGTCGGTCTATATGGAAGCGACCGACTATTCGCCGACCTGGAAGAACGGGAAAGCCGACGCGGACGATGTCTTCGAACTGCGAATCTACAAGGCAGCCGCAGGCAAACTTGGAAAGCTCGACGCGCGATTCCGCGATCACACGATTCGGCTGTTCGACAAGCAAGGCATGAAGTCGGTCGCTTACTGGCATCCGACCGATGAACCGACTTCCAAAGACACACTGATTTACATCATCAAACACGACAGTCGCGACGCGGCGAAGAAATCGTGGTCCGCATTTCTGGCCGACCCCGAATGGAAGAAGGCTGCCAAGGAATCGGGCGTCGGGGCTCT
>JAQBZS010000423.1 GCA_027622115.1 Planctomycetota bacterium
GCCGGCGAATCTGAGCGATTCTCAAGTCGCAGAAGCCCAGCCTCGCGGAGACGGATCAAAGCTCGCGAGAGTGAAGTTGATATCTCTTGTTCTTTCGCTGATTCCCAATGGCGTGGATTCAACTGCGATTCGACCTCGCGTCGGTAATGCCCACCGTCAATTACCGGCAATGTCTCGGCCAGTGAACTCATAAAGTCTGCGATCGCCAGTTGGTCACCCGCAGCGAAGACTGCATCCATGCTGTCTCGAACCGCAACGGTGGGGTCGATTTGGAAGGCGCCTCTCCCTGGATAGAGACTGATGATGCCAAAACCGAGGAATGGTGCCCACGCTTTGAAACCAGGCCAGCGAGTATCGTTCTGAAACAACGTGCGGTCGGGCACTGCGATCTGATCGTTCTCAAGCTCTGCTGCGTCCTTATGTCCAACCAGCGAACAACGATAGACATCCTGAGCCAGCATCCACGCGACAGCACGAGTGAAGTCGGCACTGGCGCTTCCTTCGGCGTCCCAGAAATTCGCGTTGTTGGCGTGAGCCAGGACCAGGCGGCGCATCGTCGATGGCAGCGACGCTTCGGCTTTGGCCTTTTCCCTGGGTGCTGGCAGCGCCGACGAGATCCGCACATTTCCATCGGACTCCTCGAACAGTCCAAGGTCCGTCCAACGGTTTAGCGAACTCGAAGCCATCTTGCGGTCTTCACTGACGGACGCCGGCGCAACCAGTGCCAGGAGCTTGTCGCGATTCATCGCACCTTCGTGCAGCAACGTCTTGTGCAGCACGACCACCATGTTGAAGAGTCCGTCGCTGGGACGATTCAGAATGCTCACGATTGCAGACTCCCTGACACGTTTGCGTAGCTGACGTGCGTCGCTCGATCGAAAAAGGGTTCCCGGGGACGCCAAGGATCGCGGACTCGACTGCTGCAGAAAATGATGTGCATAGGCCGTTCAATTTGGAGTAACTCCCGAGGAAACGGTGTGTCGTCGTCTTCAGGGAAGAAGACAGTGACGCGGGGAACTTCGATCTGATCCCGTCGCGAATCCATGTCGTCAACGGAGCGATGAATCAGAAAGCGATGCGGTGATCTGCGGTAGAGTTCCTGGCAACTTCGCCGCGACAGCCAGTCATCCGGCAGTGCGACTTCTGAGATTCCCCACTTTACAAACGTAGGCAGAATCTCACGCTGTAGTTTAGTCTTGATTTCACGAAGCGACTTCGGACACGACACAAACAGAACATTGCTCTCGCTGTGTCTCATCAACTCCAGGAGTCGGACATCAATGCTCGCGTCCGGCATATGCCCCGGCCCACATTTCGGTGGACGGCACTCGCGATTCATATCATCGGATGTGCGGCACTTCGCACAACCACCACAGACTTTGACCGGCGAAACATGGACGCCGTCACGATGGACGGAATACGCCTGCGCGAGGACGTCCGCGATTTCCCGCTTGCCATCCAATACGTCACAGACGTCGGAGAAGTTTCGGAAGTCCCGTTCGTAAGAGGCCTTTCGTGACGGTTCCACAAGCCGCTGCCAGGTTGCCGTGTCACGATGCGAGTTCTCCAGAATGCGGATAAAAGCCGAGTCGAGATAATCCTGAGTGGCTTCCTGCCGACGGCTTCCCAGTTGCTCGTCGGTCTCGCCCTCACTCCTTTGGATGTCGGGCGGTCGTTCACTTTCCAGTTGAATGATCTTTGCCCGGTTCAGCAGTAGCAGCGTCCGAAGATTCCAAGCACGGTTTGCTGCGTTGTCCTTTGATTTGTCGGGAGGCAACGTATTCAGATTGACTCGATAAACTCCTTCTCGGTCCGTCGGCGCAGCGTTGTCCATCATCCATTGCCAGCGTTCCAGACCGCGGTCCACGGAGATGAAGCAGTTCGTGCTGAGTCCCTTGGCGATTTTGAGATCGCGGTCGGTGTAGACCAGAAAGGACACACACGCTTTGCCGTCGCGACCGCCGCGGCCGACTTCCTGGTAGAGACGATCCACCGTCTCGGGGGCACAGGCATGAATGACTGCCCGGACATCGCCTTTGTCCATCCCGAGTCCGAATGCGGACGTCGCGACCACGCCATCCAGTTTTCCGGCACGCCATTCATCGATGACTCGCAGACGTTCCTCGCCACTCGTTCCACCGTGCACGCACCCCAATCGTGTATAGCCGGCCGCGTTCAAGTTTCGCGTCCAGGCGATCGCATCCTTTCGCTCCGTCACATACATCAGGAACGGTCGAGGTAAAACACGAACGAGTTCCAGAACCCGTTCTTCCTTCTGAGTCTCACTGGCTGCATGGCTGATCCAGTATTCCGGTTCAGGCCGAAGATGCACTGCGGAAATGACTTCGAAGATCGCGTCCGAGAACAGGTCACGGAGAACTTCGATGCTTTCCTCGGTTAGCGTTGCAGACAGGAGCAGTGTCCGCAGGCGATGCTCGTGTTGCGCACAACACTCGATCAATTCTCGACGTAGTCCTGCCATCGCCTGGAACTCGGGCCGGAACTCCGTGCCCCACTGCGAAACAAGATGTGCTTCATCAATGACAAAGTATTTGAACCGCCCGTCCTCGGCCGTCTTGAAGAGTTCCCGACACAGGGATCCCGTGACCGCTTCCGGCGATGCAAACAGCACCCGCTGTGTCCCTTCGCGCAGTCGCTGTCGGATCGACTTCTTTTCGTCTGCCGACAGCGAACCATGCCAGGCGAGTCGATCCGGCAGGCCGCCTGGCAGATTTCGGAACTGTTCGACCATCTGCCGCTCCTGGTCGAGCGCGAGGGCGACTGTCGGCAGAACCACAACCGTCAAGATGCCGGACTCCGCCAGCATCGCGGCTGACCACGCGACCAGACTCTT
The DNA here is from genome assembly GCA_027622115.1 of Planctomycetota bacterium. Lineage (GTDB taxonomy): Bacteria > Planctomycetota > Planctomycetia > Planctomycetales > Planctomycetaceae > JAQBZS01. The sequence goes on from JAQBZS010000423.1 coordinate 2,855, forward strand.
GCCACTTCCAGTCGGCAGATTCACTGCCAGCGTGGCTTCAGGTTGCATCAACATCGTCGCGTGAATGGCCTGCTGCTGTCCCGAACAGGAATAGGTCTCATAAGGCAGGCCGCATTCGATGCTCAGTGCTGGATCGAGTCGCAACAAATCGTCCGTCTGCCGGTACCGACGCTGCGTTTCTCTCAGTGCCGCTTCCAGCGGAGCAACCCGATCACTGTCCAATAACCATTCCGTAGACCACGCACGGCGGTCTTCGATGGTGACAAACTGCGAGTTCTCTGAGACGACGTTGAGACCGGACAGCCTCCAGAGTTCGGCGTCAGGCCATTCGCTCCGCAGCGGTACCGCCCATGGGCTGGCACCAGGCAACAGAACTCGCTGTCGCCGAATGACGTGCTGAATCAACCCGGCAAGATCGCCCGTGCCGGGATACTTCCCGTCGTGCCAAATTCTATGCAGCACGGAACGCAGTCGCTCACAGGCATGATCTTCAAGTGGAGCGTCCGGCGGACTCTGCCTTGGCCATGCCCCCAGGCAATGTTTCAGCGGATCGAAGTCACTCATCAAAGCGACTCCGGCGATCGTCCGAACTTTCCATCCCCGCGAACGGGTTCTGGTTCGAGAGAAAGACTGCTCCGATCGAATCCAGTCGGATACTTGGTTGCTGGATGCCAGATCCCATCGCGTCTGCGAGTATCTGTTCGAATGCAATCTCCCGGTTGAGTTGCTCTACGGCGTGCTCCGGCGACAGAGCACGCCGGCTTTCAAGTGATTGGCACCGGACTCGGGCCTGTTGCCGACAGGCACTCGCAGATCGGTCACAGACTTCGTGTAGTTTTTGCGCTTTCCTCAGAGACTCTTCAGCAACGGTTCTTGCCTGCCGGCACAACGACAACCAGTAATCAGAATCCCACCATTGTCGTACAACCGACCAACGCTCCGGATTGAGGTTGAAGTCTCGAACGCGGACCGTCTCGTTATAGTTCCACTCGGAGTTGTACGACTGCGAGAGAGCATCAAGTCGCTCGATGTCCCGAATCATCTGAAAGTTTGAGTCCAGCCAGATCGTCTCGGGCAACGGCGGGAAGCAGCTATCGAGAGTTCGTCGGATCGCGGTATGTGTGCCACCGTGTTGTGTCTCAGCGACACGTAACGCTGGTTCTGCATCCGCTTCGACCACAAAGTCAAACCGGAACGCAAGTTCGGCAGGAGCGTCCAGTTCGGTCATGTCTGGCCGGTATCGCCACATCGCAAAGGCGATACCACGATCGTCGGTTTTCAGGAGTTCTGCGAAACCGTCAATCAGCGGATCACCGACTCGAACCAGACGTGCAAAACGCCGTTGCGAAATCTGCCGATGGAACGTCAACGGAGTCGACTCGTACAGGACCTCAGGAGGTGAGTCGTCAGCGCGCTCAAACGAATGGATCAGTGTCCGGTCTACGTCACCAAGCGGCAGCAAAGTGTCCTGCACACGACTGCGGCCCCGCGTGTCATCGCGCCGGCAGAACTGATATCGGAACACGGAATCCTTTGGACCGTTCTCTCCTCGCCACTGAAAATGCAGTCGCGACTTGATCCATCCATCTGCAGCGACCCGCAACTCTGTTGACTTGAGATCGCGCTTAAGAAGTTCATCGACAAACCGGATGTCGCTGTTCGGGTCGTAGTCGAAGGCATCAAGTTCTGCCTGAGAACTTACTTGTTTGAACTCGCGCTCAATCAGTCCTTCCGGCCCGGGCAGTCGGTCGAACATGTCCTGAAGAGCTTCGCAGCCGCAGTCGATGAAGTCGGCCCAGACGCGCGAGAACTCCGCTTCGATGACATACTGCAAGCTGGCGATAGATCGGTCGAAGACCTGCAGCGCCGAATCAAGCGTCTTGAACCACAGATTTTGGAGGTCTGACTGTGGACTCAGCAGTACGAGCGACCGGATTTTCTGCCCCGAGCCAAAGCGATCGACTCGTCCCATCCGCTGCTCCACACGATTGGGTGACAGCGGTAAATCCGCGTGCAGAATGACGGAGCGCCGTCCCTGCAAATTCAAGCCTTCTTCTGCCCTGCGATCGCACACGAGAACATGGCTGCCACTCCCGGCAATCGCCTGCATCCAGCGGGTTGATGTCGTGGAATGGCGAAAGACCTGTTGCTCGCCGAATCGCTTCTGAAGCATCATGCACAGGTTGTCAGCCGTTGTGGGATAATTCGCGAACAGGATGATCGAAATACCAGCGGCTGACGCGGATTCCAGTTCACCTTCAATGGCAACCAGCAGTGTGGCATTGAAATCTCGCAGATCTAGATTCACGGCAAGTTGGCTGAGACGCCTTAACAACCCGGATTCGCCATCAACCACCGGCACTCCACACACGGCCGTCTGTTCGTCTGGAAACAGAGCCAGTGCATTGAGATCAACGGCCTCACCAAGTCGCGCAGACGCAAGTTGAGGCATGAGCGACGGATCACACCCAATGGCCTCGGCCATGACACGAACCAACCGCTGAAGGCCTTCTGCATGGGACGCCGCAAAGTCGCCTTGAGCGACCGTGACACGCCATTCATGAAATGCTTCTTCCAGTCGAGTGTGGTCAGGACTGACCCACGAATGTGCGACGGCTCCATCGCGTCCGGGCAGTAGGACCTGAGAATCTTTTGAGCGACGCGTTCTGAGTATTCGACGGTGTAGACGCCAAGTCTCGCTGATATGCGATCGCAACTGAGTCACCAGACGCGTCCGTCGCGGGTCAGTCTCCTCAGGATCCTCTTCAAGGTAGTCAGCCAGTTCTCTGGCCAGCCCCGACAGGCGCCGGTCTTGCGGGGCCAGTTCGGCGACGTCTTCGACCGCCTGCCGCATGAAGTAATTCGGCTCATCCAGTTGCAGTGCGGACAACGCTTCTGCAACTCGTTGGCGTTGCCGCACTCGTTCCTGAAAGGCTTCCAGATCGTCCAGCGAGTACATCGTGGGGGCCAGCAGATGCAGCATGGCCAGAAAACCACGTTCGTTGTGCAGTGCCGGGGTGGCAGAAAGCAGGAGCAGTTTTCGGTCGAGTGGTCGCGTGATGGTCGCAACGCAGTCAAAAATCGCCGCCTGTTCTGCGTCATCAGACCACGCCCCCGCAGCCAGATGGTGGGCTTCATCAACCACAATCATCCCGGCGGCGTGTCCGAATCGTTCGAGACCGTCGAGATCCTGCAGCGAGACCAGATGGATTGAGCGATCCAGTTGATCTTCCAGAAAGAAGCGGGAGCGCAGTTCCTCACGCCACTGCCGCAAGAGCGAGCCGGGAACAACGATCAGAATGCGGTGCTCGGACGGTTCGTCGAGGACAAACTGACGGATCAGAATTCCTGCTTCGATGGTCTTTCCCAGCCCGACCTCATCCGCGAGCAAATAGCGTTGAACGGAATCCTGCAGCACACGTCTGACAACGGCCACCTGGTGTGTCTCAATGTCGATCGCGGATGAGAGGATCGCCGTCATCCCACAGCAGGCACGTCTCTGGTCGAACAGAGAACGTACAAAACGAGCCCGTCCAGAATGAAAGTACGCCGTCTCATTTAAGCCGAGTGCGAGTTGATCCGTCGGATCATCGATCGACTGCGTCCATCTCGTATGCAACTCCGATTCCGGGAGCAGCCTCGCGTCGCCATTCGGAAACCGCACAAAATACTTACGATCCGCCTTTTGATAGTCCAGGACGCGACCGACCTGCCACATTAGCGAACAAGGATCCCGGAAAT
>JAQBZS010000424.1 GCA_027622115.1 Planctomycetota bacterium
CCACTCCTGCCCGTCGACCTGTGACGGGCAGGAGTGGAGTGCCCGTCCTACACCCAGAACAACAGCGTGAGCGTCGTCAGCCGCTGCTGCCCGTCGATCACGAGTAGCGGCTCTTGTGTCGTCAGATTAGACAATCCCTTCTCGATGTAGACGATCGAGCCAACAAAGTGGGCGACGAGCGTGTCGTCGCGACCGGTGCGCACAATATCGTCCCACAACTGCCGACACTCTTTGTCAGTCCACGAGTAGGTTCGCTGGTAGATCGGAATGACGAATTGCGGTGACTTCTTCAGGAACTCGATCAGTTTGGCTTCGGTGGCTTTCATGGTTTTAACTCTCAGCCGCGCACCACTGCGTTTCGTCGAGCGGACAAATTTCACGCCGAGCTGGCGCAGCATCTCGAAGGTGTTGACGTACTCAATGTCGAATTCGAGGCAGACATTCGGCATCGGAACTTTACGTTTCGCATCCGGCGCGTACTCCTCGTGTGTTACGACGATCAAGTCATTAACCGATGCGTAGGCGATTACCCAACCGTCGGCGACTGATGCAAATTCCATCTTCGCGGCATCTATGAATTGTTTTCCGAGTACCCCCGGTTGACCATGTCCTGAAAGGCATCAACGACTGCTTGGTCTTCTGTCTTTTTGAAAAACGTGTCGGGAGCGCGATTTGCGATCCAGTCCTTGATTTCATCGTCTTGATGGGCGAGTTCATCGCGGATTCGGTCGATGCTGTAGACCTGTTTCGCTTGGTGCAAAGTCACGAGCGAAGTCCAGAATCCGGGGCAAATGTCGAAGGCGTAATAGCGGTTCTTGCCTTCGATAAAAGGATTGGCATCCAGGATGTACCGTTTACTCACGCTCCACCCTCACTTTCTGGAGCTTGCGTGCGGACAATCACGTTGACGCTTTTCAATCGAACCATGGGCGAATCGTCTTGAAGTGCCAGGCATCGCCGCAGGTCGATTACCGCGATGATCTGGCCGCGCAGATTCATGAGACCCCGGATCGACTCGGACACCAGCGGAATCGGGGTCATCGATTGAGGCATGATGACTTCTTGCACGTGCTCGACCGGAATGCCGAACAGCAAGTCGCCCAACCAGAATGTGCAGTATTGACTCGGCATGCGTTATTCCTCGCGCATCGTGCGCCGCTACGTCGACCACTACGAAGCCGGCCTGCCTGAACCGTGGTCGCTGGATCGTGCCGAGCCGGAGTTCGTGGATGGATTGTTGGATGCCATTGTGGGCTTCACGATCGACATTGAATCGATCGAAGGCAAATGGAAACTGAACCAGAACCACGACGCCGATCGGCGTTCGAAAGTCGCGACCGCTCTCCGCCTCGCGGGCGGCGATGCGCAAATTCAGGTTGCGGAGTTGATACAGCGATCGCTCGGAGAAACTTTGTGAAGTCTTCATGCCTTTGAACCACCCGCCCCTCCACGCGGGTTAATCCCAGATGTTCAACACCCTAACCCCTTCGCCTCATGATCAGGCTCGTTGTTTGAGGTGAATCGCCGTCCTAGAATCGTCGGCTCACGCTGCTTCGTATCCATTCCGCCGCTGTTCAAGGTGTGTCATGGCTCCAATCGAACCGCTCCAACTGACTCGGCGGCATTTCTTTGGTCAATCGAGCAGCGGCGTGGGAGTGGCGGCGCTGGCTTCGTTGTTGAACGAGGATGCCTGTGGGAAGGCTCCGGGCAGTGCGGGCATCGAGGGATTTCCCAATTTCGTGCCGCAGGCGAAACGAGTCATCTACTTGTTTCAATCGGGCGCGCCGTCGCAGATGGACTTGTTCGATTACAAGCCGAAGCTCGCCAACCTGCGAGCGACCGAGTTGCCGGATTCCATTCGCCAGGGCCAACGCCTAACGGGCATGACGTCCGCACAATCGAGCTTTCCAGTCGCGCCGTCCAAATTCGCGTTCAAGCAGCATGGCCAGAGCGGTGCCTGGGTCAGCGATCTGCTGCCGAACATCGCCAAGATTTCCGACGACGTGAGCTACATCAAGTCCATGCATACCCAGGCCATCAACCACGACCCCGCGATCACGTTCTTCCAAACCGGCGCACAACTGGCCGGTCGACCGAGCATGGGCTCGTGGGTTTCGTATGGTCTGGGGAACGACAACGCGGACTTACCGGCGTTTGTGGCGATGGTTTCGGGAAGCGGCGGACAACCGTTGTACGATCGACTGTGGGGTAGCGGATTCCTGCCGACCAAGTATCAGGGCGTGAAATTTCGTTCCGTCGGCGATCCCGTGTTGTACCTGTCGAATCCACCGGGGTTCGACAACGCCGCGCGCCGAAGGTTTCTCGATGATCTCGGCAAGCTCAATCAGATCAAGCTGGAGCAATCCGGCGACCCGGAAATCCTGACTCGGATCGCTCAGTACGAATTGGCGTATCGCATGCAGACGTCCGTCCCGGAATTGACGGACACCTCGCAGGAATCCCGTCACACCTTTGAACTGTACGGTGAGGACGCCAAGAAGCCGGGGACATACGCGTACAACTGCCTGCTTGCCCGCCGCTTGGCCGAACGGGGTGTGCGCTTCGTGCAACTGTTCCATCGCGGTTGGGACCAGCACAAGAATCTCCCGGAAGAGATCGCCAAACAGTGCCGGGCCACCGATCAAGCGTCCGCCGCATTGATCCTCGATCTGAAGCAGCGCGGCTTGTTGAAAGACACTTTGGTCGTGTGGGGTGGCGAATTCGGTCGCACGGTTTATTGCCAGGGGCGACTGACCAAAGACGATTACGGTCGCGACCATCATCCTCGCTGTTTTTCCGTGTGGCTGGCGGGCGGCGGCATCAAGCCGGGAGTCACACTCGGAGAGACGGACGACTACAGCTACAACATCACCCGCGATCCCGTTCACGTTCACGACCTGCACGCGACGCTGTTGCACTGCCTGGGTATTGATCACAAACGCTTGACGTTCAAATACCAAGGACGAAACCATCGCCTGACCGACGTCCACGGAAACATTGTCAAGCAGATCATCTCGTAGCAGAGCCGCCTTGAAGACCACCGACAATCCCGAGACGTACACGATCGAGTTGGCGAACGAGCAAGACTCGCTCGACATCGACGAGGCTCGCATTCGCGAAGTCGCCGCGCACGTCCTGAACGAAGAACACGTGGCGACCGCCGAGATCAGCATTGCCATCGTCGATAATCCCACGATGCGAGCACTCAACGTGCAGCATCTGGCTCACGACTACGACACGGACGTCTTGAGTTTCTTGCTGGAGTGCGAGCAAGAGTCGGCCGGCAGCGATCCCGACGCGGACACGTGTCGCGGTCGCGGCAAACGGATTGAAGGGGAATTGATCGTCAGTGGCGAAATGGCCATTGAGATGGCAAAAAAGTATCGCTGGAACCCTCACGACGAACTAGTATTGTACGTTGTCCACGGGTTACTTCATCTGGTGGGTTTCGACGACCTCACCGAAAGCGAGAAACGGCAAATGCGGTCACGCGAGCGGCAATTGTTGAAGCACTGGGGCCTGACGCCTCGCTACGACGACGACGCGCCGCCCGGGCAACCTCAAGACTCCACCATTACGGGGGATGACGAGTGAGCGATCTCGTCGGCCCGATCGCATTGGGTCTGCTGTCCGTTTGGGGATTCCTCATCGCGTGGGGTTGCTATTCGCTGCGTGATTTCTCGCGCAGCCGTCTGGAAGAAGTTTGCGAACAGTCCGGCAACAGCGACCGCTTCGGCATCATCCTGCGAACTCACGAACACGCGCTGCTTGCGACCGACATTGTGCTCGGCCTCACCGCATTGGTTTCGTTGCCGCTCGGCCTGCACCTGTTCGGGCTGTGGGGCGCGGATGCCGTCGAGTCGCTCGGTTGGCCGGTTTACGTCTCCCGCTCGGTTCTCCTGGGCGGCTTGTTCCTCGTCGTCTACGTCGTGTTGCCGTGGACGATGAGTCGCGTTGCGGGCGAGACCTATCTCGGCAAGTGCTGGCGACTGTTTGCCGCGATACGTTCGATGCTCGGTCCGCTGTTGTCGACGTTGTTCAAGTTGGACCGGATCGTGCATCGACTGGGCGGCGTCCAAGAACCCAGCAACGGCGATGGCGAAACGATTGCCGAAGAGATCCGGTCGGTCGTCGATGAAGGTCGGCGCGAAGGTCTGCTGGAATCCGGTGCGGGCACCATGATCCAGCGCGTCATGGAACTGCAGGAAGAGGATGCCGCAGCCATCATGACGCCGCGAACAGACATGTTTTGCATTCAAGCGGAAACCGAACTGGAAGAAGCTCGCAGGCGGTTGCTCGACGCCGGGCATTCACGAATCCCCGTTTACGGCGTGTCCACGGACGACATCATCGGTGTCTTGTACGCCAAGGATTTGCTGCGACATATCGCGGATTCGAACGGCGAAACGCCTGCGTTGCGCGATATTGTGCGTGAACCGTTCTACGTGCCGGAAACCAGCGGGATCGGCGATCTGCTGGAAACCATGAAGCACAAGCAAGTCCAGTTGGCGATTGTTCTGGACGAATACGGCGGCGTCGCCGGTTTGGTGACAATGGAAGATATTTTGGAAGAGATCGTCGGCGAAATCGCGGACGAATATGACCCCGCCGAAAAGCAGGTCATCAAGCAAATCGACGCGCAGACATTCGAAGTTGACGCCCGAGTCCACATCGACGATCTCAACGATCAATTCCAATACGACCTGCCGGAAGACGACGACTTCGACACGATCGGCGGATTCGTGTTTTCGCGGTTGGGACGAGTCCCCACGGCAAACGACGAAGTCACCTGGAGGAAGTTGCGGATCACCGTGCTGGATGCCGACAAACGGAAGATCAATCGACTCCGCTTGCAGATCGACGCATCACTCACCGAGTCGGTTTCGGAGTGATCGCCTTTGGTTGCGGCCCGGTCGAGTGCGAGACAGGACATTATCCGACACGCGACTTCCTCGAACAATGGTCTCATCGACGCCACGCACCGGCAGATCATGCCGCTCGCGGTCGGTTCCTCGGCTCAAGATTCGGCAGGTGATAACCGATCATTGCCTCGCTGATCGGCACTGAGGTCGGAATCGCGATGTCGCACCGCTTGCTCATGGGATGAGGCCGATGTCTCCCGTCGCCAAGAGGTCTGCGGCAGACAGTTTCCAAAGCTCCACAACTCGCCACTTGATCGAACAGGAAGACGTCCCGTGCTGACTGCGAAGCCGTCGCTCGGCGGGAATTGCCTTTCGGAGACAACACCAGCACGACCATCTCCGACCATTCGTCGGCGAAGACCAGCAGTCCATCCAGCGTCACTTGCTGTTGCACGCGCCGTTCGGGATACGTAGCGACTTCCAGCAACAGCGGTGTGTAATGCGTCTCGCCGTGGAACCGGACTTCCAGCAAACCGTCCGGCACTTGTCTTGGCTGAACGACTTCCGCTTGGCTCGTCCGCCAGTCCGCGATTTGATCGAGCGAAGCGAGTCACAGCATGGCATCGCCGTGGTGGCTGATGAGCCACTTGCTACTGCGATCGAAGCGTTGATGTTCCGGTTGGCTCATTCGTTCCTCGGTCATCATTCATTGTGAATAGCATGCGATATTTATGACCGCGACGAATCTTGAAAAGATACTGCCGAACGTCAAATCAAACTGATCGTTCTCTTCCGCCGCGCCGCAACCGTCCGCGAATTCCGCCAAGTGCTCGCGTGCCGCTCTGTAAGCATTAAGCCAAGCCAACGCACCTCGCGACGACCGGTCGCTCGCTCTGAATTGCCGCTGTGAAGTTGTTGCGTCGCAAAGCGATAGAAATTCTCAACTTGCTGAAGGGTCGTCAATGAACTCCTCTGTGTATTCTGTGTATTGCCGACATTCGAGGCGTGAGTAAGTCGTCATCTTCGGTGACAAGAACACGGTTGTCGGCCAAAGCGTGCGTCAACTGTTCCTCGTCGGTGGCACCAATCATGTTCGCATCGGTTGACGTCGTCGCATTCACGCCTCTCTGCTTGAGACCGTTCGCCACGGCGTGAGGCATATTTTCGTCAAGATGATATTTCAGAGACATGATTGACTGCCCCGCATCAGCGCGTTGGCGATTGCGGTCGTTGTGCCTCGGGGTCGGCCGCCATCTTCGCAATGAACCGTTCGGACGCCTCGATTTGTCCGTCGATTTCCGCGCGATGGTCGTGATACCAGGTCAGTCCGGTGTGAACGTCAACCAACGAGATCTGCGGATGCTGGTCCGTAATTTCATCTGCCGAAAAGCTTTCTCCGTCCAGATGACGATGTCCAGCGATTACAATACGGCGTGCCGAACAATCCTGCACAGCCGAAAAAGGAAGCCGAAAGATGATTCACCGCCCTGGGATTCTTGTTCTACTCATTGCGTCCTACGCCCTATCAGTCGTTCCGGTGGTCTCCGTTGATGGAGCCGATCCGTCTTATCCGCCTGAACTGCCGGGCGGCGCGAAACTTGTGACGGATAGGTCCGCTGCGTTTTTGAAGGCGCCTTCGCGATTGCAAGACGGCGTCGAAATCGCGAAGACAGCGCCGACCGTTGATTTCATGTACTATCCCGAGCAGACATATCCCGGCCA
>JAQBZS010000425.1 GCA_027622115.1 Planctomycetota bacterium
ACGGTGACGATACGGGACGCTGCCCGATGACAAACAAAGCACGGCTGACGAAAACGAATGACTACTGACAAGGATCGGTCACGATGACACGTCTTGCTATCACTTTCTGTTTGTTAATGGTCTCCTTGGGAGCCAACCTCGACGGGGCGGTGCGAGTCAAGGATTTGACTTCCATCCAAGGAGCCCGAAACAACCAGATCTACGGAGTCGGTCTGGTTGTCGGACTCGATCGAACCGGGGCGAGATTCCAGAGTTTGGCGACGCAGCAAATGGCAATTGACATGCTGCGGAAGCTGAATGTCACCGCAAAAATTGCTCGACAGAACTTACAAGACAACGTCTTCGTCTCGAATACGATTTCGATGGTGATGGTGACCGCAGAACTGACGCCGTTTGCTCGCGAGGGCAGTCGGTTGGACGTAACCGTCTCGGTCATGGACACGGCGAGCAGCCTAAAGGGCGGCACGCTGTTATTCACGCCGCTTAAGGCCGCCGATGGCGAAGTTTACGCCGTTGCTCAGGGGCCAATCACGCTGGGTGGAACCGACTTGAGTGTCATCCCCTCAATTCGCGGCCAACGAAACCATCCCACATCTGGCCGCGTCAACAGCGGGGCGATTGTGGAACAGGAAGCGCTCGGCGAGATCGTGGATCGCGGCAAGATTCATCTGCTCCTCAAGAATCCGGACTACACGACGGCCGAAAAGATCGCCAAGAGAATCAACGTGCAACACGCCACGAATCAGTTCGCGACGCGAACGCCGTCCAATGTGCGGGCCGTGGCCTATCAACGACCCAAATCGCGAGTCGATTCGTCCCCAATCGCGTTCACCATCGATGCAGGCACAATCGCCGTCTACGTTCCGGAAGCCTATCGCTATCGAATCGCCCATTTGGTCGGTGAAATCGGACAACTGGAAGTCACTCCGGACTCACTGGCTCGAGTCGTCATCAACGAACGCACCGGCACGGTGATTGTCGGCAGCCACGTGAAAATCAATTCGGTCGCCATCGCTCACGGCAGTTTGGTGATCAAACCGGAAGACCCACCGCCAGCTCCTCCCGGTCCCGGCCCGGCTGCCCAACAACTGCTGGGTGTTCAAGGCGCGGCACCACAACCGGCTGGCAATCCCTTCGGGGGATTTCAAGATGCCTTTCTGCAACCGGGTGAATTGCCGGCGGGAGACAAACTGAACGTGATCAACAAGACATTCACCGTTGCCGACTTGGCCCAATCCTTGAACGCTCTCGGCGTCACTCCTCGCGATTTGATTTCGATCTTTCAGGCGTTGAAAGAAGCCGGAGCACTCCATGCGGAATTGATCATCATGTGATTCTCCACCGACCCCGCGTCGGTGGAAACACGACTGACCGGCTACAGTCGCGCATGACACCCTCGCGTTCTCCACCGACCCCGCGTCGGTGGAAACACGACTGACCAGCTACAGTCGCGCATGACACCCTCGCGTTCTCCACCGACCCCACGTACCCCCCGCGTCGGTGGAAACACGACTGATCAGCTACGGGATCGCGCATGACTCTTGGGTTGTTTGTCGCTGTAGCTGATCAGTCGGCGCTCCACCGACACGGGGTCGGTGGAGGCGGGATCGGTTCCCGGTCCTGCGTCGACCCGACGAAAAGAATCGCCGTAAGGCCGTGCGAAATCATTAGTTCATCGAACGCTGGCAACTGCAACCAGTGACGAGCGGCACCGGATAGCTGATGCCGTTGCCAACATGCTTCCAGAAAAAGTCCGGTGCGTGTGGCTGGTCCAGCTCGGTCATGGTCTTGGCATCGAACACGCGACCGTTCGCGACCGTCAATTGAATGCGTTCCGAGTCGCGTATCTTCCGCGTGGGATCCGCACCCGGTTCCATCACGAGAATATCCGCCAGCTTGCCGACTTCGAGTGAACCGAGGTCGGCATCCAGTCCCACGTACTTCGCGCCGTTTAGCGTTCCGCACCGCAGCGATTGCATGGGCGTCATGCCGCCTTGCACGAAGCTCCACATCTCCCAATGCGTGCAGATGCCGTTGAGCTGTCCGTGTCCGCCGGCTTGGACCAGTCCGCCTTGTTCCACAAGCTGTCGAGCAATCTCGGCGACTCGAATGTGATTGTAATCTTCCAGCGGCGACTTGTTGCGACGTTTGGCTCGCGGATTCAGTACGTGAGGCGGAATGAACGTTTTGAGCCGCTGGTGCAACCACAGGTCGTCATGTTCGTACCAGTATTGCTCGCCGGAAATGCCGCCGTAGGCCACGCTGAGCGTGGGGGTGTAACCCACGTTGGTGTTGCGCCACAGGTCCATGACATCGTCGTATGCCGTTTGCACGGGCAGCGTGTGTTCGATGCCCGTGTGCCCATCGACGATCATGGTCATGTTGTGCATGAAGGTGGAGCCGCCTTCGGGAACGACCATCATCTTCAGTTCGCGAGCGGCCGCGATGACTTGTTGCCGCTGGTCTCGACGGGGTTGGTTGTAGCTCTTGACCGAAAACGCACCGATGGCCTGCATGCGTTTGAGGTGGAACAAGGCGTCGTCCAGACTGTCGATTTCGGCTTTGTAACTGCCCGACGCTCCGTACAAGATCGTGCCGGTGGAAAACGTCCGCGGCGCGATGATCCGCCCCGCCTTGGTCAACTCGTTCGCGGCGAAGATGGCCTGCGAGTCGTTGGACGGATCGTGAACCGTGGTGACGCCGAACGACAATCGAGCGAAGTCCACCCAGTTCCGCTGCGGCGTGATTCCGGACGTGGCCTGCGGTCCGTGCGCGTGCGCGTCGACAAAGCCCGGCAACACGGTTTGCCCGTTGATCCGGATCACTCGAATCCCGTCGGGCAGCTTCACGTCCTTGCGTGGTCCGATCGCGGTGATTCGATTCGCTTCGACGACGATCGCACCATCCTCGATCACGCCGGCTGGACCCATCGTCACGATGCGACCTCCCACGAGTGCGAACGCTCCCGCCGGTTTGGCGTGTTTCGCTCGGAAGCCGATGTTGATGGACTTCGCTTCCGGAAGCTTGGGCTCGGCGGTCTCTTTCTCGTCGGTGTTCTTCGTCGCGACTTTCTTGGGGGCGTCTTTCGGATCCACGTCCTGCTTCGGCGGAGCGACTTTTGGCTCCTGGACCGCAACAACCGCGTTGAGATCGCTGGTGAACAATTCCGGTCCCAGCGACCAATGCAACGATTCGCTATCACCCGAAAAGTGGATCCAATCGCCGGCCTGTGAATTCAGCTTCTTGACCGGCAGCCCTTGGAATTTGGGGCCGATGCTGATGGGCGAACCGGTCGTCACGAACGGAGCGAAGTACACGTTGAACCGTTCGATGAACGCCACGGATTTGCCGTCCGGCGACACGCGGTAATCGGTGGCCCACTGACTGGTGTAGTGCGAACGATCTTCGTTGCCGATGAGATCGATCGAGTACAGCGTGTGGTTGTCGGCGTCCTTGTCGGATTTGCTGCGCTGCAAGAACACTCGTTCGGAACTCGCACCGAATTGCGGATCGCTGCCCGACTTGGCGATTCGCTTCGGCGATCCACCGGTAACCGGAATTGTGTAGACGCCGGGATCGTGAGAATAAAGGGGCGATCTCAGTCGACCGCCACTCGACTTCTCGAACACGATCACCGCTCCGTCGGGCGACAACACCGGATTCACGTAGTGACCCGGTCGCACCGTGACGGCTCGGTTGATTTGGATGTCGGTGACGGACGCGATTCGAATCGAGCCCAAGGTCTTGTCGTTCCAAGTGGTGTACACGATGTGCTTTCCATCGCGCGACCAACTGGGACAGAATTCGAATTCGTCCTTTCGATTGGTCAAGCGTCGTGGCTGACCATGCGGCAAGTCGCGCAGGTAGATGTGCCCCAAGGCTTGGAAAACGACCTGCTTTCCATTCGGCGACGTCCGCACCCAACGCAGCATCTTGACGTCGAATTCGTCGGGAGCGACCGCGATGGGGAATCGCACGGTCTTGGTGATCGATCGCGTGTCCTGGATGCGAAACGGAATGATCGATTCGGACCCATCCGCCACATTGATCCGACGAATCTTGCCCTTGGCCCAAGTCACGATCGACTTGCCGTCCGGCATCCAGGCGAACGCCGAGTACACACCGTGAATCGCCCACGCTTCCTGCATGTCGCGTTCGAGTCGATCGTAGACCAGCCGGACGGAACCGGAATCCGTGTCGAACACATGCAGGCCGGTTTTCGCTCCCACTCGACGTACAAACGCAATCTGCTTGCCGTCGGGCGAAGGCGTCGGGCGACACGCTCCACCGGGTCCGGTGATGTAGGACTCGGTTTCGCCTTTCTCCAAGTCCAAGCGTTTGATCGTGTAAATCTGGCCGTTCGAATCCTTGTCGTATTGGAACGAGTTCCCCGGCGTCGAATCCTGCGAGTAGTACAAGTATTTGCCGTCGGGCGAGAACACCGGCTCATTGACGTCCTTTTGATCATTCGGCCGCTTCGTCAATTGGACGCCCGCCATGGCATTCAGTCCGGCCGCATCGCGGTGGTACATCCACATTTCGCCGGCCCCCAAGGATCGTCGGCTGGAGAAGTGCTTGCGAGCCACGATGTAGTTGTCGTCGTGCGACCAAGCGGGGCCGTTGACGAGTCGAAACGCCTCATTCGAGACTTGCCGAACTTCCTTGGTCTTGCGCGCGATGATCCAAATGTTGTCGCCGGCCTTGCCGCCCTTGCCGTTGCGGTCGCTTGTGAATGCGATCCACTTGCCGTCGTGACTGAACCGCGGTTGCATGTCCCACGCGATTCCCGACGTCAGTCTTTCGGGAAACCGCTCGTCACGCCCGTCGGCACCGCTGATCGGCATGACGTACAGATCGCCAAGCAGATCAAAGGCGATTTCGCGCCCATCCGGACTGACGTCGATGGTAATCCACGTTCCCTCGGTCACGTCGATCGGTTGCTCGAACGACGGACCCGGCGGCGATTCGATCGACCACTCCTTGTCCTTCGCCGCTTTGAGATCCGTTGGGTCGGCAGTTTCGGACGGTTGTTTTTTCGAGACTTTTTCGACGGCGGACGTCGGCTTGGCGGCATCCTGAGCAATCGCAAGGCCAAGGCTCAGCAGCCAGGCCGAAACAGCAATCACGCACAAACTCACTGACTTCGAAGCGTTCATTTTCAGCATCCGTTGAATCTAAATTTCGAGCGACAACTTGCCACCGCCCGGCCTGAGGCTCAGCGCCGCGCGAATTAACTGCTGCGAGGTGAACCCCGGCGACCGCTTGCCAGCCGCTGCAGATGTCATCAGTGAATCGCCTTCAGCCACTTGCCAAGCGGGATCTTGGACTCTTCGAAGATTGTACCAATACGGACGGTGAACCGATCTTTCGTCGCGTCGCGCCTGTTAAACAAGCCAACATTGGCGGGCAGAGAATGAACCGAATTTCCCTGAAGTGTTCGTTACTCATTGTCCCGGAATCGATTGAGAAATCCGTGATGCAACGACGAGTGTGTCGATGCGCTAGCGTACTCGGCCGAGCAAGAATTTCGCCAACACTTCGCCGTAATCCTGTTCGACGCCGACTCGGTGATAATCGATGACGGCGTCGCGGATGACTTGCTTGAGGTCTTCCAGGTATTGACCAACGGCTTTCCGGTACCGCGGGGCGATCACGCTGGGATCGACCAACATCGAGGCTCCGCCTTCCATGTCCAGCATCCGCATCGGTCGGTCAAACTCGAATTGCAATTCGCGTTGATCCAGCAAGTGGAACACCGCGACGTCGTGTTTGCGGAATCGTAAGTGTTGGAAACAATCCTTGAGGTCGGCCGGTTGCACGAACAGATCCGAGATCACCACAACCAATGCTCGCTGTTGGACTCGTTCCGCCACTTCGTGCAGCGCGGCGGCAAGGCCCGTTTCGCCCGTGGCTTCCATGCGTTCGAGTTCATCCAAGACGTATCGCAAATGCGCGACGTTTCGTTTGGGCGGGATCTCTTTGTGGAAGCCGGTCCCGGCACAATACAGGCCGACGGCATCTCCTTGCTTGGCCGCGATGTAAGCCAGCGTGCCCGCCAGTCGTCGCGCGTAGTCCAACTTTGTCATGGACTCGTCGGCGAAATTCATCGAGCCGCTGGTGTCCACGATCAGGCACAGCCGCAGATTCGTGTCGGCCTCGAATTCCTTGATGTAGAAGCGGTCGCTGCGTCCCCACGCTCGCCAGTCCAAGCGGCGCGTGTCGTCACCCGGCACGTACTTACGGTACTCGGCAAACTCGAGACTCGATCCGCGAATGGGGCTGCGATGACGACCGGACACATTGCCGAGCATCGGGAATCGCGCATCCAAAGGCAGCCCACCCAATCGGGAAAGCACGCTTGAGTCGAGAAAACTGCGTTGTACGTCGTCTGCCATGCTTGTCGCTTTTCATAACCCGGACGAGCCGAAACATTGATCGGACTGATCCGACCGAGCGACCTGATCCGACCGAGCGACCTGATCCGACTGATTTCCGAACCATCTTAGTTGGACTGCGCCACTTTGGACTTTATGGAGTGCGGTAGCCCGGTACCGCTTTGGACTTTTTTGGTTTTCCGAATTC